>NZ_JBNCKS010000015.1:87325-118846 GCF_049841635.1 Micromonospora sp. DT44
GTCGGCGCGGCGCTCGGGCCGGGCTCGACGGGCGGCGCGCTCGTCGGACTGGCGGCGGCCGCGGTCGGTGTGGCGGGTCGGGTCGGCGCGGCCGACTGGGGACGCGGGCCGGACAGCGACGCGGCACCCCGTTCGCCGGCCACCTCGCAGCGGATCTGCCAGCGCCCGCCCAGCTCCTCGTACAGCGCGTCGGTGAGCACCGCCGCGTGGTCGGCCATCATCTTGGCCAGCACGGAGGACTTCACGGTCAAGACCAGCGTGTCGCCGTCGAGTTCGCGGACCACCGCGTCGCGCATGAGGGCGGCGATCCGCTTGTTGGTCCGGTTGACCTTGCCGACCACGTCGGGCCAGACCCGCCGCACCGCTACCGCGTCCAGCGCGGGGGCCGGGGTACCCGGGCGGGGCGGCGCGGGCGTCGCCGGGTCGGGCAGCACGGCCGACGGCGGCACCACCCGACGCGGGCCCGGCGAGCCATCAGCCGCACCGGGACCGGACGCACCAGGGCCGGGCACACCGGGACCGGACGCACCGGGGCCCGACGCACCGGGACCGGACGCCCCGGGACTCACCGAGCCGCCGGCCGAGCCGGACAGGGAGACGGGTGCCGTTGCGGCGGAGAGGGCCGACACGCCGGCCGACGCCGGCATCGACGAGTGGACGGCAGACCCCGGCGCACGCGAGGTTGTGGCGCTCCGACCGGCGGCACCTTGAGCTGCGACGCCTCCGGTCGGGGACGCCGTCGGGTCGACGTCCCACGGCGGTGCGGAGGTCGGGGCGGCGGCGGGTGTGGGGCCTGCGGCAGCCGGTACCGGGGGAGCCGGCTGTGGGCGTACCCCTTGGGTCGTGGCGGACGCGGAGCCGGCGGCGGCCGGCGGCGCGTCGGTGCCGGCGAGGGTGAGCCGGCGTTCCATCCGTTCGAGGCGCTGGAGCAGGCCGCCGGTGGAGTCGTCCACGCCGGGCAGCAGCATCCGGGCGCAGATCAACTCAAGCAGCAGGCGGGGCGCGGTGGTGCCGCGCATCTCGACCAGGCCGTCGTGCACGATGTCGGCGCAGCGGGAGAGCGTGGCCGAGCCGAGTTGCGAAGCCTGGGCGGCCATCCGCTCGATCTGGTCACCCGGGCCGTCGATCAGACCCTTCGCGGCGGCGTCCGGCACCTGCTGGATCACGATCAGGTCCCGGAGCCGCTCCAGCAGGTCGGAGGCGAACCGGCGCATGTCGTGCCCGGCCTCGGCGACCCGGTCGACGGTGGCGTAGGCGGCGGCGCCGTCACCGGCGGCCAGCGCGTCGCACATCTCGTCGATCAACGCGGAGTCGGTGACCCCGAGCAGCGAGACGGCCCGGGCGTAGCTGACGCCCTCCGGGCCGGCGCCGGCGATGAGCTGGTCGAGCACGGAGAGGCTGTCCCGCATGCTGCCGCCACCGGCGCGCACCACGAGCGGGAAGACCGCCGGCTCGACGGCGACGCCCTCGGCCTGGGTGAGCTGCTCCAGGTACGGGCGGACCACCTTCGGCGGGAACAGCCGGAACGGGTAGTGGTGGGTGCGCGACCGGATCGTGCCGAGGACCTTCTCCGGCTCGGTGGTGGCGAAGATGAACTTGACGTACTCCGGGGGCTCCTCGACCAGCTTGAGCAGGGCGTTGAAGCCCTGGGTCGAGACCATGTGCGCCTCGTCGATGATGTAGATCTTGAAGCGGCTGCTGGCCGGCGCGAAGAAGGCGCGCTCCCGCAGCTCGCGGGCGTCGTCGACACCGCCGTGGCTGGCCGCGTCGATCTCGATCACGTCGATGGAGCCGGTGCCGTCGGCGGCCAGCGAGCGGCAGGACGCACACTTACCGCACGGTTCGGGGGTGGGGCCCTGCTCACAGTTGAGCGAGCGGGCCATGATCCGGGCGCTGGTGGTCTTGCCGCAGCCACGGGGGCCGGAGAAGAGGTAGGCGTGGTTGAGCCGGCCGCTGCGCAGCGCCTGCGACAACGGCTCGGTGACGTGCTCCTGCCCGATGACCTCGGCGAAGGTACGTGGCCGGTACTTGCGGTACAGCGCCAGCGTCACTCGTCCCGCCTCCTCTCGACCGAGCCATTCTGCGCCGGTCGGGCGCGGGTGACCACCCACCCCGCCGGGTCGCCTGGACCGCCACGCTTGATCGACTCGGTTGCCGCGGCTTGATCGACTCGGCTTCTTGGAAACCGGGGTGTCCGCGTGCCTCTGACAGCCCGACATCATGCGCGTCGGTGTGGATCAAGGCCCCGGGAACGAAAAGGCCTCCCGTGCACCCGGCAGAGCTCGCTTATCCTTGCTGCCTTCCGGCCCTGGGGAGGTTCACGAGATACCGCCGCACGGGAGGTGACGCCAACCCTACCCGACAGCTCGTCGATCTTCAGGGGGTGGTGGGGTGGCCCGGCCGACGGAGGCCTGTATCCTGGCTCGCGGAGGATTCGCCTAGAGGCCTAGGGCGCACGCTTGGAAAGCGTGTTGGGTTTACACCCTCACGAGTTCGAATCTCGTATCCTCCGCTCGCGGAGCATGATTGACGCCCGGCAGACCGATAACAGGTCGGCCGGGCGTCGTCGTTGTGGTCTCATCGATGCCATGGCTGACTCGACCTGGCAGTGGGACGAGACGTTGTACGCCGGCAGCGCCCGGCACTACAGCGTCGGCCGGTGGCCGTACCCACCCGAAGTCGCCGAGGCCGTCGGCACCGCGCTCGACCTGGACGGCACCGGCCGACTCCTGGACGTGGGCTGCGGTCCCGGTTCGTTGACGCTGCTGCTCGCGCCCCTGTTCGAGGCGGCGGTCGGGGTGGACGCCGACCGGGACATGCTCGCCGAGGCGCAACGCCGGGCCAGCGAGGCCGAGGTCACCAACGTCGAGTGGCGGCACCTGCGGGCCGAGGAACTGCCGGCCGACCTGGGTACGTTCCGGGTCGCCACGTTCGCCCAGTCGTACCACTGGATGGATCGGCCGCTGGTGGCCCGCCGGGTCCGCGACATGCTCGCGCCCGACGGGGCCTGGGTCCACGTCGGCGCCACCACCCACCAGGGTGTCGCCGACGACGACCCGCTGCCGTATCCCCGCCCGCCCTGGCCACGGATCAACGAACTGGTGGCGCGCTACCTGGGGCCGGTCCGCCGGGCCGGTCAGGGCTCGCTGCCCTCCGGCACCCCCAGTGGCGAGGCAGAGATCATGCTCGCCGCGGGCTTCACCGGCCCGACCCGGCTGACCGTCGAGCAGGGGATGGTCGCGGAGCGATCGGTGGACGAGGTGACGTCTGCGGTGTTCTCACTGTCCAGTTCGACGCCGCACCTGTTCGGCGATCGGCTGCCCGCCTTCGAGGCGGACCTGCGCGATCTGTTGATGACAGCGGCGCGGAACGGCCTGTTCGCCGAACGCCGGCGCGACGTGAGCATCGTCATCTGGCGACCCTGACGCCGCCGCTCACCCCCGGGCGCGGGCCCAGGAGAGGAAGCGGTCGGTGAGCCGGGCCGGGTCCACGTCTCGGAGGTGTTCGCCGGCCTCGGTCAGCAGCGTCGCGAGGTAGATCGTCAGCGCCACCCGGTCACTCCGGTACTCGCCGAGCAGCCGGAGCTTTGCCGCCGAGCAGGGCCAGGCGATGCCGCACGCCTGACATCGCCAGGTAGGTCGGGTCGGCAGGTGGTTCCGGTGGCGACGGCGCGGCATGAGTAGACCTCCTTGCCTGGTGGAAGGGGCCACCCCGCCTCCGCGTCGGGGCGACCCCGGACTGACGCCGACCGCCGGGCGGCTGCGCCTCCACCGGCCACGCCGTCTTCTGTAGACCACAGTGCGGCGCGTCACCGGGCACCTACAGGGCGTGGCTATATGGTTTTCAGATATTCGAGACATCCGATGGAGGGCACCGTGAACGACGCGTTGCGGGTGGCGCTCAGCGACACCGGGCACACCACCGAATCCCTCGCCGAGACCGTCGGCGTCGACCCGAAGACCGTCGCGCGCTGGTTGACCGAGGGCCGCATCCCGCATCCTCGACACCGCTTGGCGGCGGCGGAAGCCCTTCACAAGGACGTGTCGGACATCTGGCCGGACACTGCAAGACGTCGTGACCCCATTTGGTTTCGTCCCTGGCAGGAAATCGAGCGCGAGGCGGTGTCGCTGCGCTGGTACGAGTCGACGGTCCTGCCGGGACTTATTCAAACCGAGGCGTACGCCCGCGCGGTCCTCGGCGGTGCGGGCCTGATCCCCTGGAGCGAGGTCGAGCGGCACCTCGCCGTTCGACTCAACCGGCAGGGCGTGCTCAAGCGCGACGACCCGGCGCAGTTCACTGCGGTCGTCGACGAGGCGATCCTGCGCCGGCCGGTGGGCGGCCGGGCGACCATGCACGAGCAGATGCTGGCCCTCGTCGCGGCCTGCGCCGAGCCGCACATCCGGGTGCACGTCGTGCCGGCGACGGTCGGCGCGTACGCCGGGCTGAACGGACCGTTTGTGATCGCGCACAGCCACGACCATCGGGTCGCCGGCTACCTGGACAACCAGCTACAGGGACAAGTGGCTAGCGACCCCGACGACATCGCGGCCATGATGGCGGCATGGGAGAACGTGCGCGGCGAGGCGCTGTCGCACTCACAGTCGGTCGAGCTGATGACGGAAGTGGCGGAATCATGGAGTTGAACGGCGCGCGGTGGCGCAAGAGCACCCGCAGCAGCGGCAACGGCGGCGCGTGCGTCGAGGTCGCCGACAACCTGCCCGGCGTGGTCGGCGTACGGGATTCCAAGGATCCGACCGGCCCGGCGCTCGCCTTCACGCCGACGGCTTGGCGCACGTTCGTGGCCCATCTCGCCGACCGCGCCTGAGTCCCCGACCACGCACCCGCCGGGCCGCCCGGTTCCGCAGCGCCGCGTACCGTGCCAGTCACGGACGGCGGCGAGGGCGACCGTCGTACACATGTTCTATCCACAGGTTGTGGACGACGGTGGGGGTGTGATGGCGTACCAGCTCAGCGCGGTGGTCGCGGACGCGGACCTGCTCCGCGAGCACACCGCCGAGCTGGACCACGCCGTTCTCGGTGAGCTGCGTCAGGATTTCGCGCTACTGCCGGTCACCCCGCAGTTGGTGGCCGAGCTGACCGGATCGCTACCGGACTACGCGGCGGACGACCGCAGCGCCGAGCAGCCGTTCGACTTGGTGTTGTCGCCGCCGTTGGTCGAGTTGCTGGCCGTGTGGTCACGTTCGGGGCCGGTGGCGTACCTGGAGGCGGAGTTCGGCGGTGGCGTCGGCCACCAGTCGGCTGCGGTGTGGCTCGGCGGGGCGCTGGCCTGGGGCCCGTGCTTTGGAGACGTCTTCGACGAGCCGCGCGAGCAGTGGCCGATCAATGCGGCACTCATCCGACTCGGCGTGGAGCGTGGGGCATGGATCGATCCGTTCGCCGAGTTGGGGTTGCATCTGGAACGCAACACCGCCGGGTGGTTGGCGCACGGGCGGCGTCGACTCAGCGCCGACCACTGGGACGACCTGATCGAACAGTGGGAAAACCAGTAATCCGTCGGCGGGCAGCAACCTGGACGGCTCAGCCCCGTTGGGGACTGGGGGATTCCATGAAATTGCGACAATTTGCGTTCATTGCCACGCTGCTGACTGCTGCCTCGATCGCGGGCAGCGGTGTGCCGTCCGCTGGGCCGATGCCCGCGAACCGGCCCGCCGGCGTAGTCGAGATCATCGACCTGAACGGCCTGCGCGACATCGAGTTCGGTGACACCGAGGCCGAGCTGACCCGCCGGGGCGTCCTGCGTACCGACCTGGACGCCTGCGGACCGGTCCTCGCCGGCCACGACACGGCCAGTCCCGTGTTCGTCGAGGACAAACTGGTGCTGCTGTGGGTCGGCGACCCGATGCGGACACCGGAGGGCATCACGGCCGGCTCACCGGTCCAGGAGGTCTGGGACCGCTACGAGTCGGTCACCCGCCTGCCCGCTCCACAGGGGACACACCGGCTCGACGGGCTACTCGCCCGCAGCGGCGACCGCGCGTACCTGTTCCTGCACGACGGGCGCACGGTCCGAAAAACCATCGCCGGGTACGCCGAGTGGGCGCGCCGCCTCTTCGACGAGGGCGCCGGCCCCTGCTGACCGGGCCGCCCGGCCCCCCGCTGACCGGCCTGTCCGGCTGAGACGGCAAGCCGATTGTCCGCGATCGACCGTCGTGAAATCATCCCCTCGCCTGCGCATTTCGCGCGACAGAACGGGGGAAGACATCGTGCGTACACCCGCGCTTAGTCCACTGTGGAAACACTTTCCCAGATGGGCCGCTGTGGCGGCCCTGAGCCTCACGGGGGCGGGCCTGCTGGCCGGTCCCGCCACCGCCGCCCCGACGGCCGAGCAGTCGCCGCGACCGGCGCTGACCACCGAGCAACCGCCCACCGTGACCACGCCTCCGAAGTCGGCGACCACGACTCCGGCCCCGGGCCGAGCCACCTCGGACACGAAGTCCGTCGTCGGCCTCGCCGCCGCCTGCGGCGGCGCACTCCCGACGGGCACGGTCAAGAACTGCGCGTCGATCACCGGGGCCGCAGCGCACAACTGGACGGTCACCTCGACGGTCGACCAGGACACCCTGCTCGTCCGGCTCCGCGAGGTATCCGGTGACGGTCTCAGCGCACAGGTGAAGGGCAGCGACGGCGGCACCGTCTGCTACGTCACCTCGTACCTCAACGAGTGCAAGCTCGGCGGCGCCGGCACCTACACGATCACGGTGAAGCTCTACTCCGGAACCGGCAAGGGCGCCTACTCGCTGTCGGCGGAGTCGACGCGCACCCCGTCCGCCTGCGTCAACCTGCCCGCGGGCTTCTTCTCCTTCGCCTCCGCCGGGCGCAGCGGCACGCTGCCCGCCGGCCTTGCGGCCCGCTGTTTCAGCTTCACGCAGCCCACCGGGGCGGTCCTGCACCTCGCCGACCCGGGCGGCGCCGAGGACATCCAGGGCAACATCCTGGACGCCCAGTTCCAACCGATCTGTGCGGTGAGGTACCCGACGGAGTGCACCCTCCGCGAGCCCGGACCGTACCGGCTCTTCCTGCAGGAGCTGTACGGCAACAAGGCCCCCTACACCCTGAAGATGCCCCGGATCTCGCAGTCGGTCGGCTGCCCGGCCCTGTCCCTGGCCACCTTCGGCGACCCGGGCACGGCGGTCGGGACCGGCACCGTGGGACCGAACGACGGAATCGACTGCCAGTCGCTGCGCGTCAAGGCCCCCGGTCGCGTGATCATCCGGATGGACCAGTTTGCGAACCAGTACCTCAACTGGCAGCTGTACGACCCCGCCGGACAGGTCGTGTGTACGGAGTACGACTCCTGGCGGTCCTGTGCGGTGCCGGCGGCCGGCGCGTACACGTTCGTGGCGCAGAACTGGAACTGGGAGCCGGTCACCTACCGGGTGGCGGCGGCCCGCCTCGACCGTGCCGCGGGTTGCGCCGCCTCCACCGGGCTCAACTGGGACCAGCCGGCCCTGACGGTGCACCAGACCTCGCCGGTCCAGACCAATTGCCAGCCGTTCCACGGCGAAGCCGGCGAGCGGGTCATGGTCTACCGGGCCCCCGACCGGTACAACGACGTCTACTCCTCGATCGTCGACGAGCAGGGTGTCGTGCTGTGTACCGACTGGTCGGAGGAGGACGGGTGCGTACTGCCCGCCACCGGGACCTACCGCGTCGTCTCCTACCTGGCGACCTGGCCCGCCGACGCCACAGACCTCACCTACAAGATCCAGATTCGCCGGCTCTCCGACGCGGTCGGCTGCCCGACCATCACCCCGGGCACGTACAACTCGGCGCCGTCCGGCGGCCTCGGTGGCATCCGCTGCCGCACCCTGGACCTTCCCAGCGCCGGCGTGTACCGGGTCACGGCGGTGGACGACGAGAACTACCGGGCGTACGCCACCGTCTACGACTCCGCCGGAATCAAGGTCTGCACCGGGATCCGGTGTGAGGTCCCTGCGGCGGGTAGGTACACGATGGTCCTCGCCGGGGGCGACACCACCTCGGTGATCGACAACGACTTCCAGTACGCCGTCGCGCTGCTGCCGTGGAAGACGTCGGACTGCACGCCGGTGTCGGACACCGGCTGGCAGAACGCCCCGCTCCGGGGCAGCTTCGGCGCCGCGGGGCAGCACAACTGCCTCCAGCTGCCCAGCCCGTCGGGGGCTCACGTCGTCGAGTTGGTGGCCGGAGACGCGTCCTCCCCGGAGATCAGCGTGCTGAACGCCGCCGGCGATCAGGTGTGCGACTACTCCTCGCTGCGTCAGTACAGCTGCGAGCTGACCGGCGAGGCGCCCTTCTCCGTACTGCTCACCGCCGACGAGGGGGAACCCACCGCCTCGTACGCCGTGGCCTTCGCCCGGGTCGACGGGCCGCCGGCCTGCCCGGTCCTACCGGCGGACACGGCGGGTGCCACGGCGACCACCGGGGCGGACCACTTCGTGGCCTGTTACACCGTCCCGGCCGATCAGCACGCCAGCCGGGAGAGCTTCACCTGGACGCGTACCGCCGGCTCGGGTGACGCCCGCCTGTCGGTCTTCGACAGCGAGGGCATCCGATACTGCGGCCCCACCAGCCCGGCCGTCGAGCGGACCGTCACCTGCACCCTGCCCGCCGGTCCGGTCACGGTGATCCTCGAGACGGATGCCGTCGACGCCTCGTACCGGTTGACCCACCGGGACGGCAACGCCCCAACCGCGTGACGCGCGGCGGGCCGGCCCTCCAGCAGGTGGAGGGCCGGCCCGCGCCGCGACGGGGTGGCGGCGCTCGTTCGAGCGTGAGCGCTCAGGCCGGGTTGTCCGCAGTCGCGGGGCGGCGAGCCCCGGACACGGCGGCGAACCCGGCGAGCGCGATCTCCGCCGTCTGCCGCAGCTCGTCGCGCGAGACCCCGGCGGCGGCGTGGATCGCCTGCCCCTCGGTGACGCTCATGACGAATCGGGCGAGCGCGGCCGGGTCGGCGTCGGCCGGCAGGTCACCCTCGGAGACGGCACGGGCGAACCGGTCGGCGAGGGCCCGCTCACCGGCCAGGCGGCTGGCGGCGAGGAATTCCGCGACGCCCCCGTTCTCGCTGGAACAGGCGGTGCCACCCTGGATCGACAGGCAGCCGGCCGGGCGGTCGGGTCGGGTGACGGCGAGCACGTTCTCGCGCAGAAGAGTGGCGACGACCTCGTACGTGGTGCCCTGGGCGATTGCCTGCCGGGCGTACCCCATGTCCTGTTCGGCGTACCGGGCCACGGCCTTGCGGAACAGCTCCTCCTTGCTGCCGAAGGCGGCATAGAGGCTCGGCTTGTTGATGCCCATGGCCGCGGTGAGGTCGGCCATCGAGGCGCCTTCGTACCCCTGACGCCAGAACACCTCAAGCGCACGCTCCAGCGCCTCGTCGACGTCGAAGCCCCGAGGACGCCCTCGTACCGGCACGGTCCACCACCTCCGGCACCCATCCTAGCCACCGATGCAACCGATCGGTACAGAAATTTGCGGGGCAGGTCAGGGGTTGCTACGGTCGGATCAGTACCGCTCGGTACACAATTTCTCGAAGGAGACTGATCGTGGGACAGCTCGACGGCAAGACCGCCCTCGTCACCGGAGGCACCACCGGCATCGGCCTGGCCGCCGCCCGCCGCTTCGCCGCCGAAGGCGCGTACGTCTTCGTCACGGGCCGGCGCAAGGGCCCGCTCGACGAGGCGGTGAGCAGCATCGGCGCCAACGCGACAGGCATCGTCAGCGACGTCGGCAACCTCGACGACCTGGACCGGGTTATGCGGGCCATCGAGGAGCGCGGCGCGGGGCTCGACGTGCTGTTCGCCAACGCCGGCGGCGGCGAGTTCCGTTCGCTCGACTCGATCACCGTCGAGCACGTCGCCACCACCTTCGACACCAACGTCTACGGCACCATCTTCACCGTCCAGAAGGCCCTGCCCCTGCTCAACGAGGGCGCCTCGGTCGTGCTGACCGGCTCGACGTCGGCGGTCAGCGGCATTCCGGCGTTCAGCGTCTACGCCGCGTCCAAGGCCGCCATCCGTTCGTTCGGCCGCACCTGGGCCGCCGAGCTGATGGACCGGAAGATCCGGGTCAACACACTCGTGCCCGGCTCGACCGAGACTCCCGGACTCGCGGGCCTGGCTCCGAGCCCCGGGGAGTCGACCGCCCTGCTCAAGACGATCGCGTCCACCGTGCCCATGGGCCGCCTGGCCCACCCGGACGAGATCGCCAACGCCGTGCTCTTCCTCGCCTCGGACCAGAGCAGCTTCATGACCGGCAGCGAGCTGTTCGTCGACGGCGGCGAAACGCAGCTCTGACGGGAAAACGCCCGGTCGATCCCCAGGGGGTCGCACCGGGCGTTCCCGTATTTCACGAGCGGTGGCGGCCGCGCCAGCAACCTCTTCGCCCCGGCCCCGTTGCGGCCTGAGGATTCAATGGAAGGGCTGACCTGCCGATACCGGCAGGTTGGCCAACGCATCGATTGGCATCATGCACAAATACTGGCGGAGCCGCCTCCGGGCCCGCTCGACAAGCACCGAGATCGTCGGCAGTATCACCGGAAGAGGTGCCATCCTGCCCGAGGATCTCTAGTCGGAGGAGCCGCAGCGTGACGGTACGTCGAGAGAGGTCCGCACGACGTCTTTCCGACCTGCTGACAGAGGACAGAATTGCGATGGTCGCCGGTGCCCACGACGCCCTCTCGGCCCGGCTGGCAGAGCACCGGGGCTTCGACGCCATCTGGGTGAGCAGCTTCGGCGTCACGAATTCACTTGGCCTCGTCGACGAGGGTGTCATCACTCTGAATGAGATGCTGGATGCCGCCTGGCGCATCAAGCGCGCCACCTCCCACCCGGTCATCGTGGACTGCGACACCGGTTACGGAGACGTGATCAACGTGCGGCGGCTGGCCCGGGAGGCGGTGGACCGGGGCATCGATGCGATATGCCTCGAGGATCAGGCCTTCCCCAAGAGGAACACGTTCCTGGATGGTGAACACCAGCTCGACGATGTCCATCGCTTCTGTTCGAAGATCACGGCCGCCGCCGAATCCCGGACCGCTGATGACTGCCTGGTGGTAGCTCGCACCGAAGCGCTCTCCCAAGGATTCTCCGTGGACCACGCACTCGAACGAGCGAACGCCTACGTCGAGGCAGGCGCCGACGCGATCATCATCCAGCACCGCTCCAGTGACATGCACGCGCTGGAGGCGTTCGCCCACGGCTGGCGCGGGAGGGCACCTCTCGGAGTGCTGGCCACCTCCATCCGCCAGGCAGGCTTCGAGGAGATGCAACGCGCCGGCTTCGCACTGGCCATCTACGCCAATCAGGGGCTGCGTGCCGCGGTCAGAGCCATGGACGACACGTACCAGTCGATCCTCGGCGCGGGCGGACGTCAACCGGCGGATCTGGCACTCGCCTCAATGGAGGAGGTCCTGAAGTTGCAGTCGGAATCAGGGTGGAATTGAGATGGAGCTTCTCCTCCTGCGCCACGGTGAGACGGAATGGAATCTCACGGGCCGGATGCAGGGACTGAGCGACACCCACCTGACCCGGGCCGGCATCGACCAGGCTCGCCAGGCGCTCACGGCCCTTCCCCCGTTCTCGCAGGTATGGACCAGCCCGCTGCAACGGGCCCGCCTGACCGCCGAGGCGATCGCGGAATCGCAGGACATCCCGTGCCGGGTCGACGATCGGCTGATCGAACGAAGCTGGGGGGACTGGGAAGGCATGCTGCCGGAAGACGTCGACCAGAAGTGGCCGGGTTGGCGGGAAGCGGGCCGGAAGCCGGACGGATACGAACATGACGAATCCGTCTTCCGCCGCTTCCTGGAATGGCGCGACTCGGTCACCCACGACGGTTCGGCGACGCCTCTCGTAGCCGTGACCCACGGCGGCTTCATGAGCGCGGTGGTCCGCGTACTCGGCGGCTCGGACAGCGGGTACAAGAATCTCGAGGGCGTATGGATCGGCGATGTCGAGGAACGACCATTCATCCGACGCCACGAGGAGTTCATTCCGAACGCACGGAAGCTGACTCGATAGGGGACGGGTGAGCGTGGAGGTGGCAGGCGCAGCCAAACGAATCAGAGCGACCTTCGGCCTGGTCGTCGGTGTGCCGGATTCCTCTCTGGCGTTCCTAAGTCCGATCTGGCAGCGGCCGGGCGAGGACGCGTCGGTGTGCACCAACGAGGGCTCCGCCGTGGCGCTGGCCGCCGGCTGGGCGCTCGGCAGCGGCAGATGCGCGCTGGTCTGCATGCAGAACTCGGGACTGCTGAACGCCTTGAATCCCCTCACCTCGCTGACGCACAGCTCCGTTCAGTCCGTCCCACTGGTCCTCCTCATCGGAATGCGGGGCTGGGCCGGCGACGAGCCTCAACATGAGGCGGTGGGCCGCGCCACGACGAGCCTGCTCCGCGCGGCGGACATCCCGTTCCGCACGACCTGCGCGTCCGACCTGTCGGACGTCGTCTCCACGCTGGGCCTGGCTCATCAGCAGGCGGTTGCCAGCAATTCGGTGACCGCGGTCCTGGTCGAGGCCGGCGCCGCGCGCCCGCCCACACCTCCGGCCACGGGAGGCCGTGCGCTGGAGGAGTGGACCAGTCGCGACGCCGTACGACTGGTCCTGGACGCTGCCCCGTCCGGAAGCATCGTCGTCGCCTCCACCGGCTTCAACAGCAGACTCGTGCACGAGTACCGCACGGACCACCCCGGCCGGTTCGAGGAGTTCGTGTACTGCGTCGGTGCCATGGGGCACGCGTGCTCCGTCGCTCAGGGTCTGGCGGTGGCCCGCCCGGACGTGCCGGTCATCTGCGTCGACGGCGACGGCTCGGCCCTGATGCATCTGGGAGCGGTGCTCCTGCCCGCCGCGCTCACCGTCCCGAACTACCGGCACGTGATCATCAACAATGGCAGCCACGAGTCGGTCGGTGGCGGCGACACGCTGGGATCCCGCTTCAGCTTCTCGGCCCTCGGGCACGACCTCGGCTGGCCCACGGAAGTGTTCCGCGGCCCGACCACGCCCGATGTCCTCACCGCGCTGGCCGGCCTGCTGAACGCGTCCGGCCCCGTGCTGGTCGAGATGCTGACGCGCCCCGCGGGCGTCGGGCCACCTGCTCGGCCCCGACCGCCGTTCGTTCAGTCGAGGACGAGGTCCCATCGGTTGCGGTAGGACTCCGAGGAGGTATGAGTCGTGGATTTCTCCCCGTACCGGGTGTTCATGGATCCCGCCGACGTGGCGGGCCAGCCCCGCGAGACATGGCGCCGGCACGTGAGCCGGATGGTTGACGCCTGCGGCATCGGCGAGGTGCTCACCACGCGCGGCATCGCAGTGTTGTCCGGGCTCGACGATCTCTCCGGCCCGCAGTTGCGGGTCGTCTTCCCCCTGATCTGCGAGGCGCTCGGGACATTGATCCCACAGAGCGTCGGCTCCTCGGCGCAGTTGCTCAGAGAGGTGACGTACCGGGGGAACGACCTGTCGGATCGCACGCTCCGCTACTCCGACAGCCGGGACGGCGGAAGCTTCCACACCGACGGCGTACCCGTTCCCGGCGAGGTGCCGGATCTCATCGCACTTCTCTGCCTGCGTCAGGCCGCGGCCGGCGGTGAACTCGTCTTCATAGACTCGCAGGAAATCCTGCGGCTGGCTTCGGCACAGATGCCGGACATCCTCGACGTCCTCAGTAACCAGTTCCACTTCGACCAGCGGCGCAAGGACGAACCCGGAGCCACGATCGTACGGCGGGTCGTCGAGCGCTCGGGCGCCGACGACCGCACGCACCACCTAACATATCTGCGGGACTACATCGAGTCCGGGCATGCGATGCCGGGGGTACGGCCGCTGACTCCGGCCGAGACGAGGGCCATGGATCTCCTCGACGCCTTGATGGCGAGCGAGGATCTACACATCGAGGGGCGGCTGCTCCGGGGGCAGATCGTGATCAGCGACAACCGGCGTTACCTGCACGGGCGTCATGCCTTCGTCGACGCGTCCGAGGGCGGCGCGGGAAGACTGATGCTGCGAGCCTGGATCAGGCGATGATCAAATGAGTAAGTACATCGACTTCGACGATCCTCACAATCGGGACACCTACGTCGGGCGGTCCGCAGACCCCGCCTGGTCGGCGCTCTTCGCGCGGCTCATGCGCCCGGAGGGTCGGTTGGTCGCCGACCTGGGGTGCGGCGGTGGCATCTACACCAAGGCGATCGCGGGCATGGCACCGGAGCTGGTCGTCGGGATGGACTCATCGCACCTGTCATTGGAGTCGGCCCGGAGCAACTGCCAGGGAGTCGACCGCGTGTCATTTCTGCTGACCGACGCGGAGGCCGTGGGCGCGGAGGACGACGTCTTCGACGGGGTCGTCGAGAGAGCTCTCATCCACCACTTCATGACGTTGCACCGCAACTTCCGGGAGGCCCGCCGCATCCTGAAACCCGCCGGCCTGCTCTGGGTCCAGGACCGCACGGTGGACGACGTCCTCCTCCCGCCTTCGGCGGAACACATCCGTGGCTACTACCTCGCCTTCGACGAACGCCTGAGAGCGACCGAGATCGAGCGCCGCCGACGAGAGTCGGATGTCACGTCCGCTCTCCTGGAGGCAGGATTCCGGCTCGTCAACAGCAGCAAAGTCTGCGAGCTGCGCAAAGTGTTCCGCGAACCGGGCGAGTTGTACGAGGAGATCGTGCTGCGGCGCGGCCGGTCCCTGCTCCACGCGCTCGACGACCGGCGCATCCGTCAACTGGCCGACTACGTCGTCGAGCGGATTCCTCGTTGGCCGGCGGTCGAACGGGACACCTGGACGGTCTGGATCGCCGAGAAGTAGCCGCAGTCATGGCGCGTCGAGGTAAGTGTTCTGCTTGAGGGCCGCATCCCAGAGGATCTTGATCTGCGACGCGTACTGCGCGTAGGTGGGGTTGCCGGGTCGCACCACGTAGGAAACCGTCGCCTGGTCGGCCTCGTTCTCGTGCAGGTAGTGCTGGACGCGGATGAGGGAATTCTCCGACAGCCGGTTCACGTCGATCGCGATGAAGGCCATGGGCATGATGCGGTCCGACACGCCGAACTGAATATTTCCGCTGTCCCGCAAACGGATGTAGAGATCCTTGAAGAGGTTCGCCTGATTCAGGTACCGCTGCTGACTGTGGCGCTCGGAGTCCGAGTACCTCATCCGCCGGAACCCCTCGAGGACGTCGAGGTCGCCCACGTTGAGCACCAGGAAGCGCACCTGCACACGTCGGTTCAGCCCGGCGAACAGATCCTTCGCGGCCACGAAGCCGGTCAACGTCGTACCACTGATGAAGACGTCGTGACGCGCCGACGCCACAGCGGTTCTCCAGTCGAACGTGTGGCGTTCGACGAACTCGACGCCTATTCCCCGGTGGGCGAGCGTCCTCGCAATTTCCTCGGTACTCCTGGTCAGCACTTTCCAGCGACTGCTGAAGAGAATGAAGAAGTCAATGACGATCATCGCCAAGAGCGCTTCGATGAAAGTGAGATGCAGATTTCGCTGATTAAGGACCTCGGTGACGACCACCGCAGTCAGCGCGAATATCGCCTGAAGCGTGATGAATGCCGCGTCCAAGAACCTCAGAAGCCTCTTCATCGCCACTCCCCGAAACGGCCGAGTCGATGTAATTCAAGTGTGCGGAGCCGCCCGGACACCGAAGCTCATAGAGTTACCACAGTTAATGTGATGATCGCAACCAGTAGAAATTTCGTCTCTATTGCAAAGCCTCACGCAGGCCTTGACGGCGGAGAACAAGCAGCGCGCCGGGGACCGTACGGTCCCCGGCGCGCTGCTACGCACGAGCGGTGGCGGCGGGATTTGAACCCGCGGAGGGCGTAAACCCTCACACGCTTTCGAGGCGTGCTCCTTAGGCCACTCGGACACGCCACCGCCGACGAGGGTACAGGACCGCGGGTTCGGACGCCGAACCGGTATCGCCCGAGCCGGCCTGGCAGGATCTTTGCCATGAGTACGCACATCGGCGCGAAGCCGGGCGAGATCGCGGAGCGGGTCCTGATGCCAGGTGACCCCCTGCGGGCCAAGTGGATCGCGGAGACCTACCTCGAGGGCGCGACCTGCTACTCGACGGTTCGGGGCATGCTGGGCTTCACCGGCCGCTGGAACGGCGTCGAGGTCTCCGTCCAGGGCTCCGGCATGGGCATGCCGTCCGCCTCCATCTACGCCCACGAGCTGATCAACGAGTACGGCGTGAAGACGCTGATCCGGGTCGGCTCCTGCGGCGCTCTCAGCACCGACCTGCAACTGCGTGACGTGGTGGCGGCGATCGGGTCGTCCACCGACTCGAACATGAACCGGATGCGCTTCGACGGTCTGATCGACTACGCCCCGGTGGCCGACTTCGGGCTGCTGCGTACCTCGGTCGAGGTGGCCGAGCGGCGCGGCATCAGCATGCACGTCGGACCGATCCTGGCGGCGGACGCCTTCTACACGGACCGGCCGGACCTCTACGACACGCTCGCCGATTACGGCGTGCTGGCGGTGGAGATGGAGTCGGCGGCGCTCTACACGATCGCGGCCCGGTTCAAGGCTCGGGCGCTGACCGTGCTGACCGTCAGCGACCACATCAAGACCGGCGAGAAGACCACGTCGGACGAGCGGGAGCAGACCTTCAGCCAGATGGTCGAGATCGCGCTCGACACGATCATCGCCTGACCTTCCGGGACGGCGCACCGCGGAGAGCGTGATGACTCACAGGCATCTTGATGCCTCACAGTCATCACGCTCTCTCGCTCACGCCGACCCGCGCCACGCGACGCCGGCCCGCGCCACGCCACGCCGGCCCACGTCGCGCCACGCCGGCCCACGTCGCGCCAGGTCTACCCGCCCCCGCTCAGACGGCGGTGAGCGCCTCCGTCGGGGAGAGCCGGGCGGCGCGGACCGCCGGGTAGAGGCCGGCGAAGCCGCCGATGACCAGGGTCGCGCCCACTCCGCCGAGCATCGCCCACGCCGGCACCACGGTCGGCCAGTCCTGGGACAGCGCGTATCCGGTGGTGACCAGGATTCCCAGCAGCACCCCGCCGACCCCGCCGAGCGCCGAGAGCAGCAGCGATTCGGCGAGGAACTGGGTGCGTACCTGACCTCGGGTCGCCCCGAGCGACCGGCGCAGGCCGATCTCGGCCCGGCGTTCCAGCACCGAGATGACCATGGTGTTGGCGACGCCGACGCCACCGACTAGCAGGGCGACCGCGCCCAGGCCGAGCAGCAGCCCGGTGAAGGCGGCGTCGGTCGCCTCGGCGGCGGCCAGCGCGTCGGACGGGCGGGACACCTCCACCTCGTTGGGCGCTTCCGGGTTGGCGGTCGCGCCGAGCACCGACCGGACGGCCTCGACCTGTGACTCCTCGGCCCGGGTGTAGACGGTGCTCGGGTGCCCGTCGAAGCCCAGGTAGTCGGTCGCCGCCGACCAGCCGACCAACGCCGACGTGTCCAGCTCCGGGGCGAGCGGCACGGGAGCGAGGACACCGACCACGGTGAACCACCGCCCGCTTAGCCACACCTGTACCTGCGGATCCGCCTCGCCGATTCCCAGCCGGTCGGCGGCGGTCGCGCCGAGGATCACCGCCGGGTAGCGGGCGGTGGCCTCGTTGAGCCACGTTCCGCTGGTCACCTGGGCCCCGACGGTGCCGAGCAGGTCAGGTCCAGCCGGGCCGCCCGGGTGGCGATCCCGCCCGTCTCGGCGGCCGGAATCCGGTCCGAGCGGTAGACCTTGGCGTCGGAGACCTGCACGGTCGCGGACACCCCGGTCACCGGACCGATTCGGCCGATCATGGCCACCGATTCCTCGGGGAGTTGGGCGTCCGCGCCGAACACGGTGTTGCCCGGTTCCACGGTGAGCAGGTTGGTGCCGAGCGCGTCGAGCGCCCGGTCCAGCTCGGCCCGGGACGACGAGGAGATGCCGACGACCGCGATCATCGCGGCGATGCCGATCGCGATGCCCAGCGCCGAGAGGAACGCCCGCAGCGGTCGGGTCCGCAGGCCCACGCCACCGACGCGCAGGACGTCCCCGGGGCCCATCCGGGCCGGGGTGAGGACCGCCATCAGCCGACTCCGCCCGTCGCGAGGACCGAATCGTGCCGCACCGCGCCGTCCCGCATCCGTACCTGCCGGGGCAGACTGTCGGCGATCTCCCGATCATGGGTGATCACCACCACGGTGGTCTGGCGGAGGTCTGCGCGCACGTGATCGACCAGGCTGGCAAGCAGGCGCCCGACCTGCCCGTACACCGGTCGCTCGCCCCGGCCCCGGCCAACGGCGACCCGGTGCTGTTGGAACGGCTGACGTTCAACCTGGTGGAGAACGCGCTACGGCACAACCTGGCCGCCGACGGATGGGTCGAGGTGCGCACCGCCCTGGTGGACGGACGACCCACCCTGACGGTGACAAACACCGGCCCGCTGATCGCCGGCTACGACGTCGAGACGATGTTCCAGCCGTTCCGCCGGCTGTCGCGCGAGCGGGTGGCCGGTACGCGTGGTTTCGGATTGGGCCTGTCGATCGTCCGAGCGGTGGCCCGGGCCCACGGCGGCACCGCCGAGGCGCACGCCCGCCCGGGCGGAGGTCTGGTCGTCACGGTCACCCTGCCGCCGGCCTGACCCGGTGCAGCCTCAGCGGAAGAAGGCGCGCAGCACGGCGGCGGTCTCGGCTTCCAGCACACCGCCGTACACCTCGGGACGGTGGTTGAGCCGGCGATCGCGCAGTACGTCCCAGAGCGAGCCGGCCGCGCCGGTCTTGGGTTCCCACGCGCCGAAGACGACCGTGGAGACCCGGGCCAGCACCAGCGCGCCCGCGCACATGGTGCACGGCTCCAGCGTCACCACCAGCGTGCAGCCGTCCAGCCGCCACTCGCCGGTCCGTCCGGCCCCCCGACGCAGGGCCAGCACCTCGGCGTGGGCGGTGGGGTCGCCGGTCAGTTCCCGCTCGTTGCGCCCGATCGCCAGCTCGCCGCCGTCCGGGCCGTAGAGCACCGCGCCCACGGGTATGTCGTCGACGCCACCGCTGGGGATCGCCGGGTCGGTGACGGCGACCTCCAGGGCTCGGCGCATCCACAGCTCGTGCCGCTGCCGTCGCCCGATCTCGCCGGGGTCGGCCAGGCCCTCGTGTGCGCCCGGCCCGGCTCGGCCCACCGCGCCCGGCGTCGGCTGGCCCGGCCGGATCATCTCCAACGATGGGTCGGTGGCGTCGGCCGGCTCAGACCTCACGCAACTCCTCGACCTCGTCGGCGCAGCCGAGCACCTCGCAGATCTCGGCGGTGACGTCCGCCGGCAACATCCCCTCGTGGCCGCAGAGCGTCAGCAGCTTCTGTGCGGAGATGCCCAGGTTGGCGAGCAGGTCGGCGTCGCCCACCGGATCGGCCTCCGGGTCGACGGCGGGCTGCTCGCTCTCCTCGTCGCCGCTGGCGGCGGGGCGCGGCTCGTCGTCGCCGTCGAGCCCGGTCACCGACGTCTTCAGGTCACCGACCAGCAGTTGACCCAGCCGGGACTCCTCGGCGTACGCCGAGTCCGATCCGAAGACCCGCAGGTCCTCGCCCTCGTCGAGACGCAGGATCACCAGGTAGGCGTCGTCGGCCTCGACGAAGAGCAGCGAGGTGTCGGCTTCCAGGTCGACATCGCGCAGCCGGTCGGCGACCTCGTC
The DNA here is from genome assembly GCF_049841635.1 of Micromonospora sp. DT44. NCBI lineage: Bacteria > Bacillati > Actinomycetota > Actinomycetes > Micromonosporales > Micromonosporaceae > Micromonospora > Micromonospora sp. DT44. The sequence goes on from NZ_JBNCKS010000015.1 coordinate 106,956, forward strand.
AATGTCGGTGGCACCCCGAAGGTTGACCTCGGCCGCGGTCCAGCCACTGTCATCACGCACCACGGCCGCAGCGAAGTACGACACGGTTCCCCCAAAAGCCCTCGGCACAGCGCCGACTCATCAAGGGTGCACGTTAGCCGGTCGGGTCGGCAGGCGACCGGTCAACGCCCCGAGACGCCGGCCAAACCTGACAAAGTCCGATCAGCCAGCTACCCGACGGCGGGTGGCGATGAGTTGGCGTAGACGCTCGGTGCGCTCTCGCTGCGGCCGGCTGCGCTGGCGTACCGCCCGTGCGCCCGCCAACTCGGCGAGCAACTGGAGGCGGCGGCGGTTGCGATCCGGGTCCTGCCGCGGGGTGGTCCAGGCCATAGTGCCGAGAGTGCCGAGTCTCGGCGGCCACGTCAAGACGGCGTTCGCTACGCAGCCAACCGGGCACGCGGCGCAGTCGTCCACGCCCCGATCCGGGTCGGTCCGGCCTCGCTCACCACAGCGGCCAGTCACCGCTCGTCGCCCAGCGCACGGCCACCACGGCGGCGGCGATGCTCCAGCCGCCGGCGGTCACGATTGCCACTCCGGTGGCCACTCCACGATCGCCGTACCGCACCAGCACCAGGGCGGTCGCCCAGGCGAGCAGGCCGGCCACCACCGTCCACCACGCGTAACTGACCACGTCGGTGCCGAGGAGCCCGAACAGCAGCAGCCAGGCAGCCGCCGCACCGCCGCCGGAGGCGACCCCACCGCCGGTGACCGGGTGCGGTTCGCGGTAGGTCGGTCTGGTCGGTGGCAGGGCCGGGAAGAGCCCCGACGGGGTACGCGACGCCGGGCGCGCGGCGGCCGGGTCCGGGATGGGGTCTTGTCGGGCGATGCTCACCGGCTGCCCTCCCTCACGCGCGTCGCTCGTCCCCACGGTACCGGTCTGTCAGGATGGCCGAATGCCCTCGCCGACGATCGGTCGCCGCGTGCGTCCGGCGTACCCGATCCTGTTTCTGCTCGCCCCGGTGCTCGCCGCCGGCTGCGCGACGACCCGGCCCGGAGTGCCGCCGGACGGCGTCGCCGCGCCGTCGCCGTCGGCGGTCTGGGAAACCGGAGAGCAACCGGCGGCCCCGACGGTCGCGCCGACCACGAAGGGCCCGGCCAGCCCGACGCCGTCGTCGGCCAAGCCGTCGCCGAGCGCGCCCCGCGCCGGGGTCCGGCATGTCTTTCCGGTACGCGCCGACAACGTGGACTACCACACGACGCACGGTGCGTACCCGGCGACGGATGTGTTCGCCAACTGCGGTGAGCCCTTCGTGGCGGTGACCGACGGCAAGGTGCTGGAGGTGAGTCGTGTCGACAGGTACTCCAAGAGCGGGCCGCAGGGCCCGGACAACGGCGGCCTGTCGGTGTCGCTGCTCGGTGACGACGGGGTGCGCTACTACGGCTCGCACCTGAGCGTCGTCTCGTCCGGGGTCGAGGCGGGGGTCCGGGTGCGTGCCGGGCAGCAGCTCGGCAAGGTGGGTCGGACCGGCAACGCGAACAGTGTCTGTCACGTGCACTTCGGAATCTCCCCGCCGTGCTCGGGCAAGGACGGGTGGTGGATCCGGCGCGGGGTGCTCTGGCCGGCGCGCTACCTGGACTCGTGGCGGCGCGGCGGCAACCGGGAACCGGCCGCCGAGGTGACCGCGTGGCAGCGCCAACACGGCTGCCCGAAGGCTCCCTGACATGGCCGCCCGAGACCCCATCGCCGACCTGCGTCGGATCGCGTTCCTGTTGGAGCGGGCGAACGAGGCCACCTACCGGGTGCGGGCGTTCCGTTCGGCGGCCACGGCGCTGGCCGGCCTGCCGGCGGCCGAGGTAGCCGAACGGGCCGGCAACGGCACTCTCACCGAGCTGGCCGGCGTCGGCGACGTGACGGCGCGCTGCGTGGCGGAGTCCCTGGCCGGGGAGGAACCGGTCTATCTGCGCCGGCTGGTGGCGACCGAGGGCAGCGACCTGGATGCCGAGGCCGCGGCGCTGCGCGCCGCCCTGCGAGGCGACTGCCACACCCACTCGGACTGGTCCGACGGCGGCTCGCCCATTGAGGAGATGGCGCTGGCCGCCGTCGAGTTGGGTCACGAGTACCTGGTGTTGACCGACCACTCGCCTCGGCTGACCGTGGCCCGAGGGCTGACCGCGGCGCGGCTTCGCCGTCAGCTCGACCACGTGGCGCAGGTCAACGCGGCGCTGCCGGAGGGTTTCCGGATCCTCACGGGCATCGAGGTGGACATCCTCGCCGACGGGTCGCTCGACCAGGACGAGGAGTTGCTGGCCCGACTCGACGTGGTGGTCGGCTCGGTGCACAGCGGCCTGAAGGACGAGCGGTCGAAGATGACCCGGCGCATGGTGCGGGCTGTCGCCAACCCGCACCTGGACATCCTCGGTCACGTCACCGGCCGGATGGTGTCCTCCCGGCCGGCCGGGGTAACCGGCCCGGGTGACAGGGGGCACCGGGCCCGGACCCGCGCGGAGAGCGACTTCGACGCGGACGCCGTCTTCGCCGCCTGCGCGGAACACGACACCGCAGTTGAGATCAACTCCCGGCCGGAGCGTCAGGACCCGCCGAAACGGCTGATCCGACGCGCCCTGGAGGCGGGCTGCCGCTTCGCGATCGACACGGACGCGCACGCGCCCGGCCAGCTCGACTGGCAGCGGTTCGGCTGCGAGCGGGCCGCGCGCTGCGGCGTCCCGGCCGACCGGGTGGTCAACACCTGGTCGGCCGAGCAGCTCGTGGAGTGGACCCGCAACCGAGCCTGACCGGCGGCCCGGACCGGTCGGGGGCGTGCCGGTGGGTCAGCGGCGGGCGGGCTCGGCGGCGGGCGCCGCGGGCGCACCCACGCCGACGACCGGCCGGGGCGTCCGACGGCCGAACACGCCCTGCGCGACCGCGACGCCCAGCAGCACGATGAGCGCACCGACCGGCTGGTGCCAGTTGAGCCGCTCGTCCAGCACCACGGCGCCGATCAGCACCGCGAAGATCGGAATCAGGTACGTGACGGTGGACGCCGTGCTCGCGCCGGCCAACCGGATGTTGCGCATGTTGATGACGAAGGCGAGCCCGGTGCCGAGCGCGCCGAGGGCCAGGACGCTTGCCACGACCTTTGGCGACAGCTCGGTGGGCAGCGGCGGCGCTCCCGCGACGAACGGGGTGACGATGGCGAGCTGCGCGGTGGCGAGCAGCAACTGCGCCGTGGACAGGGACAGCCCGGAGTGCGTGCTGCTTGCGATGAACCGCTTCTGGTACGGGATGGCGACGCCGTAGCAGGCGGCCGCCCCGAAGCACATCACCTGCCCGACGAAGTGCGCCCCGCCGATGCCCTCCCAGACCCCGAGCACGACGAGTACGCCGACGAAGCCCAGCCCGAGGCCGATCGCCCGGCGTACGGTCAACCGCTCGGTCCGGAACACCAGCACCGCGAGCGGCAGCACGATCAACGGCGTCGTCGCGTTCCAGATGCCGGCGAGCATCGACTCGACCCGTTGCTCGCCGTAACCGAACAGGGTGAACGGCACGGCCACGCCGAACGCGGCGACAACGGCCAGGTGCGCCCACACCCGGGGCTCACGGGGCAACTGGTCGCGTAGCACCGCGAGGACGACCAGCAGGGTCAGCGCGCCGGCGCCGACGCGGTAGAGGGTCAGCTGCACGGGGTGCAGCTCGGCCACGCCGACCTTGATGAACAGGAAGCTGGAACCCCAGATGGCGGCGAGGGCGAAGAAGCCCGGTAACCAGGCACGCAGCGGGGCCCTGTCAGGAGCGATCTCGGTGGTCACCCCTGACACTCTGCCGGAGGGGTGGGACAGAGTCGTCCGATTTTCCGTTGCTTGGACACGACAATTGACATCGACATCCCAACCGGGTGGTCACGTAGTGTCGCAGCGTGGGACGAATTGATGAAATCGCCAACCGCTACGTGGACAAGTGGGCGCCGTTGAGCCCGACCGGCGCGACCTACGTCGGCATCGCCGGCCATGACAACAAGCTCGACGACCTCTCACCGGACGGATACCGGGCGCGCGCCGACCTGACCCGCGAGACGCTCACCGAGCTGGAGACGGCCGAGCCGGATACCGAGACGGAGCGCACCGCCAAGGAGACCATGCAGGAACGGCTCGGTCTGGACCTGGCCCGCTACGAGGCCGGCGAGACGACCAGCGAGGTCAGCGTGATCACCAGCGGGCTGCACGAGATCCGCATGGTGTTCGACCTGATGCCGACTGCGACGGCCGACGAGCAGGCCAACATCGCCACCCGGCTCAACGGCCTCGCCGGCGCGCTGGAGGGCTACAAGACCACGCTTCGCGAGGCACTCGCCGACGGGCAGGTCAGCTCGAAGGTGCAGCTCGTCGAGGTGGCCAAGCAGTGCGACATCTGGACCGACCCGACCGGGGACAACTTCTTCCACGGTCTGGTCGAGCGGCTGGGCGCGGACGGCACCCTCGGCGCCGAGCTGCGCAGGGGCGCGGCGGCGGCCACCGCGGCGACCGCCGAGTTCGGTCAGTTCCTGCGGGCCGAACTGGCCCCGCACGGGCGCGACAAGCAGGCCGCCGGCCGGGAGCGCTACGAACTCGCCTCGCAGTACTTCCTCGGCGCGAAGATCGACCTCGACGAGACGTACGCCTGGGGTTTCGCGGAGCTGGCCCGCCTGGAGGCGGAGATGCGGGTCGTGGCCGGGCGCATCGCCGGTTCGGGTGCGACGGTCGACGAGGCGGTGGCGCGGCTCGACGCTGACCCGGCGCGCACGATCCAGGGCAAGGAAGCGTTCCGCGACTGGATGCAGGCGCTCGCCGAGAAGGCCATCGCCGAGTTGCACGGCACCCACTTCGACATTCCGGAGCAGGTCCGCCGGATCGAGTGCTGCCTCGCGCCCACCAGCGACGGGGCCATCTACTACACCGGGCCGAGCGAGGACTTCTCGCGGCCTGGTCGGATGTGGTGGGCGGTGCCGCAGGGCATCACCGACTTCTCCACCTGGCGCGAGGTGACGACGGTCTACCACGAGGGCGTGCCGGGGCACCACCTTCAGGTGGCCCAGACGGCCGTCCGGGCCGACCTGCTCAACCGCTGGCAGCGGCTGCTCTGCTGGGTCTCCGGGCACGGCGAGGGCTGGGCGCTGTACGCGGAACGGCTGATGGACGAGCTGGGTTACCTCCAGGACCCGGGCGACAAGCTGGGCATGCTCGACGGTCAGGCGATGCGTGCCGCACGGGTGATCGTCGACATCGGCATGCACCTGGAGCTGGAGATACCGAAGGACAACCCGTTCGGCTTCCACCCGGGCGAGCGGTGGACGCCCGAGCTGGGTTGGGAGTTCATGCGGGCGCACTGCCGGGTACCGGACGAGAACCTGCGCTTCGAGCTGAACCGCTACCTGGGCTGGCCGGGCCAGGCGCCGTCGTACAAGGTGGGTGAGCGCATCTGGTTGCAGGCACGCGAGGACGCGATGGCTCGCAAGGGCGCCGACTTCGACCTGCGGGAGTTCCACCGGCAGGCGTTGGACCTGGGCGCGCTGGGCCTCGACCCGCTGCGCAAGGCGCTGGCCCGACTCTGACCGGTGATCAGCTCGTGGGACGGCGTCCCGGTCGGGACGCCGTTCCACGTCGGGGTCACTGCTGCGTCTGCTTGAGGCTGGGTCGGCCGGTCAGCGTGTCGCAGGAGATGAAGGCCAGGTCGATCTGCGGGTCGGTGAAGGTGAGCGGCAGCGGCGAGGTGACCGGGATGCCGTCGGGGAAGGGCAGGTCCGGAGTCAGGGTGACCTTGATGCCCAGGAACCGGCCGACGAACCGGGTCGCGTAGAAGGTCACGTCACCGTCGATCGTCAGCTGGTCGGTCTCGCTCAACAGCGAGCCGCTCGAAGGCCCCGCGACCAGCAACGCGAAGTCACTGGTCACCGCCCTGCTCATGGTGAACTTCAACGCCCGCATCTCGCCCTTGGCGGTGCGCAACGGTTCGACGCCCCGAAAACGCAGGTCCGTCATCACCACCTTGGAGCCGGTCAGTTTCGCCGGGATGGCGGCGACCTTGGGCAGGTTCGGATCGGCCGCCAGCTTCGGCAGCGGCTTCCCGGGCTCGACGGGCGCGGGCTTGGTCGGCTTCGGGCTGGCACACGGAGCGTCGGGGGCGCGGGTGGGGGTCGCCGTCCGGGTGGAGTCGGGTGTGGCGCTACGCGTGGGGCCGGCGCTCGGGGTGGCCGACTCGCCGGCCCGGGCGGTGCCGCTGGTGGGCTCGTCCGTGGCGGCGGCCTTGCCGGCCGGTTCCGTCTTGTCGTCGTCACCGCCGGTCAACAGGTCGCCGATCCCGTCGACGAGGCTGCTGATCAGATTTCCGTCCGGCTTCTCCGTCGTGGCGCTGGGGCTCGGACTCGGACTCGGGCTCGCGCTGGGCGGGGAGGCGGGCGGCGTGGTGGGCCGGGCCGACGAGGTCGGGGTTGGGCAGGAGGGCGCCGCCGCTCGCACCGGCGACGCGCCGTCGACCGTCGTCAGACCCGCGCTGGCGAGGCTCATCAGGAGCAGTGTCACCACGTACGTCTTCGGGTCGCGGGCCACCGTCGACCGGTTCTGCGACGGTCCCGGCTCCACGGCAGGCGGTAGCTCATCGGTGTCGCGCACGTCCGTCTGCTGGTTCGGGGCTGGCTCGCGCAGCACGCTACGTGGCTGCGGGATGATGTCGGTGAGCGGCCCGGTGACCTCGTCCTGGAGTTCCCGCGCCGGCAGAAGCTCGTCGACGAGCGGCGCTTCGTCGGCGGTGTCGCCGTCCTCGGCCTGCTCGTCGTCCGGCTCCTCGGCGGCCGGGGCCACCGCTGCGGCCTTCTTGACCGGCACCCAGGCGAAGCCGAGCGCGCTACCGACCATGCCCAGCAACATGCCGATGAAGAACCCGCCGAGGTTGACTCCGATCAGCGAGTAGACCGCGGTCACCGCGCCGACGATGGCATAGAAGATCCGCTGCGCGGGGCTGAGCCACATCAGGATGCCGCAGGTGACCAGGATGGTGGGGATCAACCAGGACAGAAAGCCGGTCGGTCCCATCTGCAGGGTCAGCCCGGCCAGGCTGACCTTGGTCGTGCCGAGGATCTCCACTCCGGCCAGGAGGGTGAAGAGGCCGCCCCAGAAGGGTCGGGACCGCCGCCAGCGGCGGAAACCGCGCCAGGCCTGACCGACACGGCCGGGCTGCGCGCGATGAGTGGCGGTCGACACGTACGTCCTCCTGGGGTGAAAGGGGTGGGCAGGACCGAGGCTCGCGAGGGGCGCCCCTCGCGAGCCTCGGCGGCGTCAGCTCAGAAGCATTCCTTGGCCTCAGCGCCGACGTTGACCTTCAACTTGAGGCCGGTCAGCGTGAAGGTGCCGGCCGTGGTGTAGCGGGCAACCTGCTCAAGGTCCTTGATGCTCACGTGCGTGGCGTCCTGGCCGAACGAGCCGGCCGGAGCCGGGCCGAGGTCACTGGCGTCCTTACCGATGTTGATGTTGGTGAACTCGGCGTCACCCTCGAGCGACTCCATCGCGATCAGCAGGTTCTTGGCGACGGCCTCCTTGCCGGGGGCGTCGCCGGCGTTGATGGTCAGCACGATCTTGGGTAGACCGGGGACGGAGGCGTCGACCGACTGGCACAGCTTGGTCAGGTGGGCCTCGCCGATCTCCGACATGGCCACCGGGACGATCTTGCCGTCCTTGGTGGTCACCACGCCGCCGTACTGCTTGAAGCCGTCTCCATCGAGCTCGGAGGCGGAAATCTTGAAGGGCTTGCCGGCGACGGTGATGTTGGCGGCGATGGCGCCGTTGGCCATACCGAAGACGATGCCGCCGGCGGCGACCGCAGCGGGAACCATCATGGCGGCGAAGCGACGCCAGCGGGTGCCACCCTGCGCCTGACGGGTTTCCGAATCCTTCACGGGTCCTCCTCGAACCGGGGGTCACCGATCGCAGTCGCGACTCGGGACTACGGGAAAGCACGTGGCCGCTGCGTCCCGCTCCGGGGGATGGTCGGCGGATCGCGCAGTGTGCGGATTGGATGCTCTCGCGAAGCGACGTACGTCACAAGGGCGCTGCTACTGGCCGGTAACCTGCGCTGCGCGTCAAAATCTCCGACCGTCACCGTCGGTCAGATCTGCGCCGCCCTGCTCCCGCTACAAACCATCGAAATTGGGGCGGATGACTCCAGAATCTTCACCAGCGGTAGTTGCTGCACAGCATTGTTACAGTTACGTAACGCGGGGCTGAAAAGCCGCTGAAGACGATGCCGAACTCATCCGTACGGCTGAGCCCGCTACGTCACCGCGCCTCGGTGAACCAGTCGGTCAGCAGCCGGTGGTCGATCGAGTCCACCCGGCCGAGCCGGCGACCTGCCGCGACCCGCTCCCGAAGCTCCTCCCGCGTGAACCAGCGTGCCTCCAGCAACTCCACGCCGTCCACGCGTACCTCGTCGGACGTCGCCGTGGCCCGGAAGCCCACCATCAACCCGGCGGGGAACGGCCACGCCTGCGAGCCCTGGTAGGTCACGTCGGTGACGGTGATCCCGGCCTCCTCGGCCATCTCCCGGCGGACCGCGTCCTCCAGGCTCTCACCCACCTCCACGAAGCCCGCCAACGTCGAGTAGGAGTCCTCGGCCGCCCCCGCGTGCCGGGCCAGCAGGCAGCGCCCGGCCGAGCCGGGCGCCTCGACCAGCACGATGATCGCCGGTTCGATGCGGGGGAACAGCAACCGACCACACTCCGCGCCGGAACAGGTCCGCACGTGGCCACCACCACCGGCGACGGCCACCGCACCGCACGTGCCGCAGTAACGCTGCTGCCGGTGCCAGTGCAGCAACCCCCGGGCGTACGCCTGGGTCGCCGCGCCCGCCGGGTCGAGTCGCCCGACCAGCGACCGTACGTCGACGGCCCGCGCCGCCCCCGCCATCTCGACGGCGGTGGCCTCACCGAGACCCGAGAGGTCCACGGCGAACACCGCGACGTTCCCGTCGAGCCCCAGGAACACAGTCTCGGCGGCGGCCGACCGGACGAGTGACGCGCGGTCGGCCGTCAGCCGGACCGGACCGTCTCCGTCGACGAGACAACGGTCCCGCCACAGGGGCAGCACCACCGTCGCCGGGTCGTCGAGCAACGCGTCCAGCCGAGCCGGGTCGGTGCGTAACGCGCCCGCCCGGTCCAACGAACCCCCGCCGTACGCCAACACCCGCTCCGCAGCGTCCACCCCGCCACCGTGCCACGCCCGTCGCCCGACGCGGACACCGACCCACGCCCCCACGACACGCCGGGCGACACGCGGTAGCAGCACCGAACGGGCACAGCCCGCCCGGACGGCCGGCCATTGGTTACCGTGGTGTCCTCCGGGAGGGGGGACCTCCCGCGGCACCTGGCGATCGAGGTTGCAGTGACGCTGTACGGCGACAAACGTCCACCCGTCGACGACCGGCCGACCGTGCAGGTCACGGCGGTCACCTGGCCGGACGACGAGCCGTACGTTGTCACACCGGCGACGGCCACGGGCGAGCTGGACAACGGCGGCCGCCGTCCACGGCGCGTGCGGGTGCTGCTCGGCGCGGGCATCACCGGCGGCGTCCTCGCCGCCGTCGCGGGTGCCGGCGCCTGGGCGTACGCCGGTGACGTGCCCCGGGGCACCAGCGTGCTCGGCACCGAACTGGGCGGTCGGAGCCGCAGCGCGGCCGACCGGGAGTTGCGGGCAGAGCTGGAGCGGCGGGCCGCAGCCCTCGCCGCGCCCCTGCGGATCACGGTCGGAGAGCGCACCGCCGAGATCAATCCGGCCGACGTGGGACTGGCGGTCGACGTGGCGGCCACGGTTGCGGCAGCGGCCGAGGCCCAGGCGCACCCGGTCAGTCGGCTGGTCGGTTCCCGTACCGTCGAACCGGTCGTCACCGTCGACGCGCCCCGCCTGGACGCGGCCCTGCGCACGGCGCTCGGCGACCAGGTCCGTCCGATGACGATGCCGGCCATCTCCTACCAGGGCACCACACCCAAGGTCGTACGCCCCAAGCCCGGTCTCGCCTTCGACCCGCAGCGCTCGGTCGACGTCGTCCGGGCCGGCTGGCTCGCCGGCACGCCGGTGACCGTGCCACTGGTGGAGAGCCAGCCGGCGACCACCGCGGAGGAGGTGGACCGGCTGGTCGCCGAACTGGCCAAGCCGGCCGTCTCCGCACCGGTCACCCTGCGCACCGACCGGGGCTCGGTGCAGGTGCCGCCGGCGGTCATCGCGAAGAGCCTCCGCTTCAACGCCGACAAGGCCGGCAAGCTCACTCCGGCGGTGGACGTCAAACGGCTGCGGACGGCCCTCGGCGACAAGCTCAACGCGATCGAGGTGCCGCCGAAGGACGCCACGATGACCATCGGCGGCGGTCGTCCCACGGTCGTCGACGGGCGTGCCGGGCAGCAGCTCGACACGGGCACACTGAGCCGCGACCTGTTGGCGGTGCTACCGAAGTCCGACGGACGCGAGGTGACCGGAGAACTGAAGGAGACGCCGCCGGAGGTGACCGCGGAGAAGCTGGCCGGTCTGGGCATCAAGGTACGGGTGTCCACCTTCACCACGCGTTTCACTGGCGGGATGGCGTCGTCGCGCAGCCAGAACATCGCCACCATCGCCAAGAAGGTGGACGGCACGGTCGTGCTGCCCGGCAAGACGTTCTCCCTCAACGGGCACACCGGCGAGCGGAGTTACTCCCAGGGCTACAAGGACGCGCCGGTCATCCTGGACGGCAAGCTGGTGCCCGGCGTCGGGGGTGGCACGTCGCAGTTCACGACCACCCTGTTCAACGCCACCTACTACGCCGGCCTCCAGGACGTGGAGCACAAGCCCCACTCGTACTGGTTCGACAGGTACCCGGCCGTCATCGAGTCGACAATCTTCTGGCCGAACCTGGACTTCAAGTTCCGCAACAACACCGAGTACGGCCTACTCATCGACACGTCGTACACGTCGAGCTCGGTCACCGTCTCCATCTGGAGCACGAAGATCTACGACAGCGTCAAGACGGAGTACGGCCCGCGCCGCAACATCACCACGCCGAAGCTCATCCACCTTGAGCCCGGCCCGAAGTGCATTCCCAGCAACGGCATCAACGGCTTCACCCAGGACGCCTTCCGGGTCATCAAGAAGGACGGCGTGGTGGTCAAGCGGGAGAAGTTCACCTGGCGCTACGACGCCGAGCCGCGCTACGTCTGCGGCCCCAAGCCCTCCTGAGCCCGCCCGTCGGTGTCGTCGGCAGCCGACCTCGGCGTCATACGCTGCTCCTGTACGCGGATCTCCGCGCGGTAGCGCGTCGCCGCCGGATGCCACATCTCCTCGAACGGCCCCATGACCTCGCCACCGACATCGCGGCGGCGACCACGTACGCCCAGCCACCACAGCGTGGCCAGCACGACAGCCACGCAACAGCCAAAGACGAGAAGAATCAGCACGTCCCCCACAGCCCAACCCTAAGCCCAGTAACCACCACCACGGACCGCGGAACCACCGCCGCCGCCGGGCCGCGTGGCCCCGGCACCCCGCCCTCGGCGCGTTGATCATGAAGTTATTGCCACAGTCAGCGGCGTGTCATGGCAACAACTTCATGATCACCGGGACTGAGCGGGAGGGCACCCCACGAGACAGGAGGGCGGTGGGGATTGCGAGGGGGAACGCAGAAATGGCCACCCCTGTCGGGGTGGCCATTTCTGAAAGATTGTCCGGCGGTGTCCTACTCTCCCACACCCTCACGAGTGCAGTACCATCGGCGCTGGAGGGCTTAGCTTCCGGGTTCGGAATGTGACCGGGCGTTTCCCCTCCGCCATGACCGCCGTAACTCTATGAACATATCAACCATCACCACAACGGGTGGGTGTTTGTTCAGAGTTGCACAGTGGACGCGTAGCAGCTTAGTAGTC
>NZ_JBNCKS010000016.1:0-117612 GCF_049841635.1 Micromonospora sp. DT44
TCTCCATGATGCTGGACATCCTCCCGGAGACCCCAGGTCCCCTGATCTCGGATGTCCGTCAAAACGGGGCAGGCCCACAGGGGGAGTTTGGACTGCACCGCTGCCCGAGCCGCAGTGACCGCGAGCGCGAGCGGGAGACGCCCACAACGGGTGATGAGCTCCGTGACGGCGTCCGGCTCCGCCGAGAGCCGCGCAGATCCGAGCCGGCGTGTGAGCAGCTCGTGAGCCTCACCCGGATCGAGCACATCAATGGCTATCGGTTCAGCGCCGTCCAGGGCGACAAGTCCGGTGAGCTGGTCACGGCTGGTCACCACGACGAAGCTGTCTGAGGTGTTCGGCAACAACGGCCGGACCTGGCTGGCGTCCCGAGCATTGTCGAGGACGACGAGTACCCGGCGGCCGGTCATTTCGCTGCGAAACTGGGCGACGAGGCTCTCCAATGTCGCGGACTGACCCGGCGCGGGCGCGCCCAGGGCAGTCAGGAACCCTCGTAGGACCTCGTCGGGCCGTGCGACCGCTCCAGTCGGGTCGAAGCCCCGCAGATTGACGTAGAGCTGGCCGTCCGGGAACCTCCCCGCCACCGAATGGGCCCAATGCACTGCCAGCGAGGTCTTGCCCACGCCCGCCATTCCGACAATGGTCGCCGCCGCCATCAACGCCGAAGCGTCCGTGCCATCGGAGAGCAGGTGATCCAGCCGCTTGAGCGGGAGCGCGCGACCCACGAACCGACTGACATCGGTCGGCAACTGACGTGGCACTCTGCCGGGACGGGCTCGGGCTGCCATCACGCGCGGCACCGCGGGCTCCATGATGTCGGGGCGAGGGGCGTGCGGCGATATGTCGTCCTCCTCGGGCGTGCCCTCGCCTGGCTCAGCCACCCCGGCCTGCGCCGCGAGCGCAGAATCGCCTTCCTGCCCGACGCTCGCACTGGTCGGGGGGCCGGACAGTACTTGCAGGTACGCGGCCTGTAGCAGCGCACTGGGGTCGATGCCGAGCTCCTCGGCGAGGCGGTCACGGACCGCGTGAAATGTCGACAGCGCTTCCGCCTGTCGCCCAGCCGCGCCAAGCGCGGTAATGAGACTGGCCTGAACCGGCTCATGGAACAATGCCATCGACGCGGCCAACCGAAGCGGCAGGAGGACCCGCTCCGGCTGGCGCAATGACACGGCCAGTTCGACGGCCGTCGTGCACACCCTGTGAAATTCGTCGTCGAGAGCGGCCAGCACCGGAGTTGCCGGACCCGTGGCAAGCCCACCCCCCGCCCGGCCCTTCCACAGATCGAGCGCCTCGACATAACAGTCGAGCGCCAGGTCGGGAGTTTGTCGGGCGAGCGCGGCGTGAGCGGCATCGATGAGCTTCCGGAACGCCGCAAGGTCCAGCACATCAGGCCCGGCGGTGAACACGTACCCGTTACCGTGGCGGTGCAGATAACTGCCGGGTGACCGCACCGGCACAGCGGGTTCGAGCAACCGCCGCAGTGCACCGACATACTTCTGGATCACGTTGAGCGCGCTGGCGGGGGCGTCGCCAGCCCAGATCAGATCGATCAGATCTCCCGTACTGACCGGTTGGTCCACACAAGCCGCCAAGAGGGCCAGCATCTGCGCCTGCTGTCTGGGCCCGGCGTTCAGTTCGACGCCGTCGCGCCACAGCCGCAACGAGCCAAGGATCTGTATACGCAGTGGACCGACCTGGGCTCGCAGCTCATCGCCGTCACGGCGAGCGGTCTGCGCTGACTCAGCCACGCCTGCCGCCTCCAGGATGACCCATAGACGTTGTCAAATCGCCACCTAGTCTGGTCGGACCACGAGTCTACTGAATCAGGGGCGGTCATAGGAGTGGTCTCAAGGGCGGTGGGCCGCAATCAGGTCCTTTGCTCTCCGATCGCCGACGAGCAGAAGAGAGGTCTCCGCCAGACCAACATCACCCATTGGCCGCACAGGTGCGCCGACGGTGGACGACGATGATGTCGGGGTCGAAGGCGGGCAGGAAACGGGCCAGGGTGAAGCGGCCCATCCGTTGCACTGGAGTGAACGTGAGACGCGCGGCGGCGAGCAGGCCTTCGGCCATGTCCGTGTGCAGGGCCGTCCACTCGGCGTCCGCCTGGGCCAGCTGGGCACGCAGGTCGGCGACGGTGGCGATCCGGGTGCCGTCGACGCGTCAGGGGTGCGGTGGCGAGGTCCACGGCGAGCGCCTCGACGTTGTGCCGTACCCCGGTCGCCTGCAGCCGGAGCCGTTCGCCGTCGGTGAGCTTCGGCCGATGCCGGACAGGAACCGGGACCGGTTGATGCCGTGCTGGGCGGCCAGTCCCTCCGCGACCGTGTACGGCAGTTCGTACAAGGCCCGCTGCTCGTAGTGGGAACGTCGCCACGCCTCCAGGATCGGTGTCTCGTAACGCCTCGGGCCACGCCAGTCGAACAGGACCGTACCGACCTCGCCGGGAAGTGGCAGATGGGCGTGCTGGGCCGCGACCGAGAACGACCGGCGGTACTTGACCGCGTCGAAAGCCGGATCCGGGCGGGCCGCCACCCAGTCACGTACGATCGCGCGGGTACGCCGGTTGTTGATCCCCAGTCGGCGTAGCTCGCGGAACACTCCGTACACCCGCTGTGGCGGCAGCGACCGCAGTCGCGCCGCGACCAGTCGCCCCTCCACGGCGCGCTGCTGGTCGCTGGCCTCCCGCGACGGTGCGGAGCAGGTTCGCCACCACCATCGCGGTATTGAGGTGGTTGATGTCCATGGCCAGGGTCGCGGCATACAGGTCGCGATAATTGCTCAATACGTACTCGTGCAGGAACGCCAACGACAGTCGCTGCGCCGCGGCTCCGGACTGGAACTCTCGCTGGCCCGTCGGTTCCGGAAGTCGCACCGAAGTCCCGCGGCCGGCCCGGCCACGATACCCGTCACGATCAACACAAGGCGACAGGAAAACGGCGCCAGGCACAGTAGCCAACCGGGATGGTCCGCTGAACCGGCTAGGGATACGAACCCCCCCTACTTCGACATGAAGAGACGCGGCCCTACCGCCTCCGCCGACCGGGCTCGAAACGGCGTCCTCCCGGTCCCTAGCCGGCCCGCCGCCCCTTGTCAGCGGCAGAGGCGAATGTCGCGGTATCTGGTGGCGGCGCTGGTGACGGGCAACAATGAGCCGGTCGGTTCAGGCACGGCGGACGGGAGCAACCGGTGGAGAGATTCGCGGTCGTGGTCGGCGCCGGTTCGTTCAGATCTGATGACGGTGGTGCGGTCGGGTTCCCTCATCGCTGGACACCTGAGGGCGTCACGGTCGAGGCGGACTTCACCGGGGCGCACCTGTTGCACCTCGCTGCGGCTGGCTGCGTCCTGAACGACATCTATCGGGAGGCAGGCGTACTCGGCATCCGGATCGACGGGGTACGGGTATCGGCCGAGGGAGGTTTCGACACCCAGACGTGGATATCGAGCGGCATCACCTACCGGGTCGAAGTGAGCTCACCCGCGTCCGAGGACGAACTTGCCACGCTGTTGGATCGTGTCGACGACGTCGCCGAGATACCGCGGGCGATTCGAGCCGGCGCCACGGTACGAAGGAGCTGACCCGCGCGCCGGCCAAATGAGCAGGAACAGCGGGCGGGACGGTCCGTCATCGGCGCGGAGCACGAGCGGAGCCGGAGCCCGGGCAGCCGACGGCTGCCCGGGCTCCGGGATCGTGAAGCTTTCGTCACGGATACATCTGCGCGACCGTGAAGTTCATCGACTGCGCGAAGAGGCTGACACCGGTCGGGCTGTTGGGGTGGAAGGACTGCGTCGATGTCGGGCCGTCCGGGGTGTCACCCGGCGACTTTTCCGTCACGACCCCGTGGATGCCGGCCGGCGAGCCGCAGACCGACTTGCCCGCGAACTCGTCAATCGGGTCGGAGTAGTACGTGATCGTCGCGCCGTGCGCGGTGTTGAAGTCGTCGACGACGTCCAGCTGCTCGTCACGCAGCAGCACGCTCATCTCGGTGAGCCACACCCGCTCCTCGTCGCTGAGGACGAGCTTGAGGCTGCAGGTCGGGTCGCCGCCGATCTCGACGAGCTTCGGGTATCCCATGAGCATGATCTTGGCGTTCGGCGCCTTCTTGTGAATTTCCTCCAGCACCTTCGTGTTCGACCGCGGAACCGCGTCGGCGATGCGGCGCCGGGTCGACACGTCCACGGTGTCCGTCTCGCCCGACAGTTTCGCCTTGAAGCAGTCCAGTGGGCCGGCCATGACGAGGCACTCCTTGACCACCGGGCCGAACCTCGCGTCGTTGCCGCCGATCGAGATCGTGACGAGCGTGGTGTTCTCGTCCAGGTAGCCCTTGTCGAGCTGGGACGTCTCCAGGTACTGGCCCATGCCCCGTTGACCGTCGGCGTTGCGGGGCTCGTTGCTGACGGTACGCAGGGGCAGGATGTTCTCCGTCTCCGCGCCCGAGCAGGCGATCAGGTGATAGTCCATGTTGACGTCGTGCTGTTGGCTCGTGATGTCCGCCCGCAGCCCGATCGGCGTGGACGACCCGGGTAGCACCGCCTTGCGTGACCACGCGTTCTTCGAGCGGTGGCAGCCGTTGCGGTAGGCGTTCTTGCTGTTGTTGTCCGACTCGCGGTAGTAGTCCGATCCGTTCGTTGGCGAGGCGCCCTCGCCCGACGAGAACGAGTCGCCGAGCGCCACCACCTGGTGCTGCGGCTTGCCCGGCAGCGGGATGAACGCCGCCGCGTCGAAGGCCACGTTCTCCTGCGGCCGACCCAGCGCCAGGTCGCCCTGCCCGCTGGCCGGCACATCGTCACGCAACTGCGCCAGCTCCTCGGGAGTCAGGTCCGCCACCGTGTTGGTCAGCTCCACCGTCGGGGCGTTGTTGAACTCGAACACGCCGAGCGCGACCCACCGGTTCGCGTACCCGCGCTGCTGGACCATGCGGGTCTTGACCACGCCGTTCTTTGTCGTGATCTTGTACGCCGCCTGCTGCGTGGTACCGAGGTGATCGGGAATGTGGACCATGACCCGCATCCAGCCGTTCACCGTCCGGTCCAGCGCCCACGTTCCGCTGACGTAGAGGTTGCTGCCCGGCTCGCGGGTGTGTGTGAACCAGTAGTGCGCGCCGTACCCGCCGCCGACCTGATGCAGGTCGATCTTGCCCGGGTACTGGAGCGTGCCGTTCTGCGTCTCGCCGGCGAACCCGTGCGTGAACGTGCCGCTGTTCGTTCGTCTGGAGCAGAGCCAACCGGCCTCGTCACGACGAGGGCTGACGACTTCGTTGATCACATCGTCGACCACGAGCGCGTTCGCCGGCAGTTCGGTGCCGCAGCTCGGGTAGTAACTCACCCCGGCGGCCGGATACGCCCAGCCGGGGTCGTACCTGATGGCGGCGTTCCCACAGTCCAGACAGCCCGGTTTCCAGTCCGCCGACCGGTTGTACCAGCACTTGAGGTCCCGTTCGCCGATGACGTTCACGTGGTGGCACGGGCCGGCCGGCTCGTCGATCACGTCCGGCGCCGTCGGCGGGAGGTTGTTGCCGTAGTAGCAGTCGTTGGACTGGTCGCAGAACGTCTGAAGGTGCGGCTTCACCCGCGCCCGCCCGTCGTTCGTGCTCCACCACGCGTACCGGTAGCCGTCGGTGTAGGTGTCCGGCTTCTCGATCGCGTTGAGCGGGTGTCCGGCCCAACCCATGATCTTTTCCGGGTACGGCCATTGGCTCGGGTGCCGCGCGTCGTCGTAGGTCTCCTCCAGGAACGCCTTGCGGTTCGCCGGGTACCGCGGATTGACCGGGTTGTTTGCCCAGCCGACGCCCCACGGCCCGTCCGTGCTTCCCTGCGGCTCGTAGAACCCGGTGTTGTAGGCCCACACCGCGAAGAACCAGCTCTCGATGTACTTCGGGTCGCCGCCGTTGACCTTCATGTTGTACGCGTGGACCTGGTTCCACTTGTCCTGCAGGATCCGCAACGACTGGGAGATGTTCGCGGCGAAGTCCACGGCGATGGCCAACTGCTGGTTGTACGGCAGCGGGACCTCGTTCGGCTTCTGAAACCCGGCCTTGCGCATACCGTCGGTGACCTGCCCGACGCCGTAGCCGCAGTCGGACTTGTCCCAGCGAATCGCCCAGTCGTCGCTCGTGTCGGCGTCGTAGATGTCGAGCCCGTAGTAGTTGCCGATGAGCGGGTTGCCGAACTCGCCCGGCAGCACGTGCGGCGATGCCTGCCACAGGTTCGACTCCTGGGCGAGGATGCCGAGCATGATCTGCGCGGGCACGTGGCCGCCGCCGTTGAGCGGCCGCATCGGGAACCACTGTGCGACGTTGTAGCCGGGCAGGCCGGACTGGTTGAAGTTGTTGCCCCGGTTGAGGATCAGCGAGTCCTGCACCGCCATGTCGACGACCCACTCGATCTCCCGGGCGCGCGGCTGGTACACCTGTACCCGCACGTCGTTGCGGGGGATCGCGCACCAGGCGGCCGTGTCGACCGGGTCGTGCAGCGGTGTCGCCAGCGTCGTGGCACCCGGTGTCGACCGGGCCCGCTCCGGCGTCCTCGGGTTCGCCCGAGCGCCGGCGTCGCCCGACGTCGGCGTGGTCGGCGCGACCGCGAAGTTCACGCTGCGACCGGTCGCCGGCACCTTGGCCTTCATGAGGAGCGACCGTCCGCGGCGGTCGTCCGCGGCCTGCGCCGCCCGCGGGTCGGTCGTCCACTTGATGTCGTCCAGCAGCAGGTCACCCTGACTGGACATCTCCGCCTGCACGGTCGCGTCGAGCTTCGCGACACCCGTGGGCAGTTTGTGCGTCCTGCCGGGGGTACCGGTGATGCCGACCCGACCGCCCGCGCCCTTGACCACGTTCATGTCGGTCGTGCCGCCCTCGGCCAGCGTGGCCGTCGCGCCGGACCGCACGACGGTCCGCTTCACCCGGCCGGCCTTGCTGTCGGCATCCATGTACACGACGCCGTCGCCGTTGGCCGCCAGCCGGAACGGTACGCCGGTGGTCCTCGCGACAGCCGACCGGCGGCCCTTGCCGTCGACCTTGACCAGCGCGCCGTTGTCGGCGGCGATGACCCTGCCCGCGACCGGTAGCGCCGAGGTGAGCTGGCCCGCGACCTGGATCGGCGGTGCCACGGAGCCGGTCGCGGCATCGAGCTGCGTCAGGCGGGTCTTGCCGGAGCCGGTGTCGCCGCCGGTGAAGGTGCTCAACACGACGTTCTCACCGGTACCGCAGCCGGGGCTGAAGTACGCGAGAGACGCGTGCGCGGCCACCTTCCGGACGGACTGGTTCTTGAGGTCCACGACCGCCACGAAGGCGCCGCGGTCGAACAGGTCGGGCTTGTTGGTGTAGGCGCGCGGCGCGTACGTGACGACCAGCCGCCGGCCCGACTCGGTGAGGCAGCCGTTGCCGATCCACTGGTCGGTCTCCAGCCCCGGCTCGCTCAGCGTCGCCGCGGTCGTCCAGCTGTAACCGGAGGCCGCCGACGCCACGAGCACATGCAGACCGGTCATGTCGCCGGAGAGGGTCCACGCCCGATCCTGCGACGTCCGCCAGCCCTGCTTGAGGGTCGAGTCCCGCTGGCCGGGCGGTACCGCGGTGAACGCCGCATCCTTCGGGGGCGGGTCCGGCGCCGCGGCGGCCGGCGCGGGAAGCGCCACGAGACCGCTGGCGACGAGCGACGCGGCGGCGAGCGCGGCAGTGAGGCCGCGACGGGCGGCGCCGGGGCTGAGCCCGCGCGGCAGCGCGGGGCGGGACGGTGATGTTGACACTGCGGATCCTCCAGGATGCTCGGGATCGATGCAGTGTCGGAACCGCGCACACCGTCGGCGCATCACGAGGTCATCGTGGACGTGCCGCTCCGGCGTCACGGCACGGCGTACCCCCGGCGAAACCGGCGGTACCGCGAGCCCCTCGTTCCTCTCCTGAGGCTCCGCGGTGCCCGCCGCAGACGGCGATGGCGGCGCGACGCGACGCGACGCGGATGACCTGACGATGCGGCCACGATGCGGCGACGCCGAAGGATCACCTCCACGACATGCAGCACGATTGAGGAGAACAGCATGAAGGTAGCGAAGGTCCGGACGCATCGCCTGGCACGAACGCTGATCGCCCTGGTGGCGTTCATGGGATTCGGCATGGTCGCCGCCGCGGTACCGGTGTCGCCGGCGCTGGCCGCGTGTTCGGGCACCGGCTGTCACAACGTCGATCCCAACGGTCAATGCAGCGGCACCCGGTACGGCTGGACCGGCGGCGGCTACGACAGCGGACTCGGCATCGTCGTGGTGAAGTCGCCCGGCTGCAGAGCGGCCTGGGCACGCCTGCAGAACGACCAGTACGTCCGCTACGCGGGTGCCACGTTCACCGTTCGCATCGAGCGCCGGGTGTGGTCGTCCTACGGCTACTGGTACACGGGCAGCCTCAGCAAGCAGTTCCTCTCCACCAACGGCGGGGTGTGGACCAACATGCTGGAGGATCTCGACTCCTCCGACGAGCACCAGGCCTGCTTCAACCTCAACGGCGGCGCCTGGACGTGCACCCCCTGGATCAGCTGAACGGCAGGCGGACGTCTGGGTCCCCCGGCGGCGCGGGGGCCCTGAGATCCGTCATCCGCGTCGGCTTGCGCCACCCGGGGAGCTGGCCGCCGGGTGCGTCCCACATAGACATATAGCCCTCCGTCGACGTCAGTGTGCCTTGTTAGCCTGCGGCTGTGGAGCTGCGACTGCTTGGCCCCGTCGAGGCGGTCATCGACGGACGGGTGGTGCCCGTCCGACGCCGTCAGGAGCGACGGCTGCTCGCCATCCTCGCGATACGACCGGGCCAGTTCCATTCGGCGGAGCGACTCATCGACCTGCTCTGGGAAGATCGGCCTCCGGCCCAGGCACGAGCGGGCCTGCAGGCCATGATCTCGCACCTGCGGTCCACGCTGGAGCTGGGCCGGTCGACGGAGCCCGCGTTGCTCGCCCGGCCCAACAGCTACGCGCTGGAAATCCAGGCAGAGCGGGTCGACGTGCACCGGTTCACCGCCCTGGTGACGCAAAGCAGGGGCGTCACCGATGCCGATCAGCGCATCGCGATGCTCAGTAGCGCGCTCGGTCTGTGGCGGGGCGCCGCCCTGGCCGACGTCTTCGACGACGCCCAGCGGGGCCGTCTCTTCCCGGATCTCGACGAGGCACGACTGACCGCGCAGGAAGAGCTGCTCGGCGCCCGCCTCGACGCCGGCCAGCACCGGGAGATACTGGCGCCGCTGCACGAGCTGATCAGTGAGGCGCCGACCCGCGAGCGCCCGGTCGAGCTGCTGATGCTGGCCCTGCACGGGATCGGTCGTCGCGGCGAGGCCATCGCGGCCTACGACGCCCTCACAGATCGGCTCGCCACCGACCTCGGTGTCGCGCCCGGAGAGCAGATCCAGGCGACGTACCGCAAGCTGTCGCGCGCCACCGCACCCTCGGACGCCACGCCCACGTCTTCCGGCGGGCCGGCGCAGCTACCGCTGCCGCCGGGACACTTCGTCGGCCGCGACGCCGAGTCGCGTCAGCTCGACCGCCTGCTCGCCGACGCGGCAGCGCCGCAGGTCCTGATCCTCTCCGCGGTCGTCGGCACGGCGGGTGTCGGAAAGACGGCGACCGCCATCCGGTGGGCGCACAGCGTCCGTGACCGCTTCCCGGACGGGCAGCTCTTCCTCAACCTGCGGGGTTACTCCCCCGGCCGGCCCATGCGGTCGGCGGAGGCGCTCGGCGCGCTGCTGCGGGGTCTGGGGGTGCCGGCGGGACGCATCCCGGCCGACCCCGAGGAGGCGTCGGCGCTCTACCGCACCGTCGTCGCCGATCGCCGGCTGCTGATCGTTCTGGACAATGCCCTCGACGCCGAGCAGGTGCGGCCGCTGCTGCCCGGGTCTGCGGACAGCCTGGTGGTGGTCACCAGCCGGGACCGCCTGACCGGGCTCGTGGCCCAGCAGGACGCCCACCGCCTGACCATCGGACTGCTCCCGGAACCGGACGCGATCGAGCTGCTCACCGTCCTGCTCGGCGCCGACCCCCGGGCCGCCGATCGTGACGCGATCCGGGACCTCGCCCAGGTCTGCGGTCGGCTCCCACTGGCGCTACGGATCGCGGCGGCGCTGCTGCACGACGAGCCGGACCTCGCGGTGTCGGCGTACGTGGGGCAGTTGCGGCAGCGCAGCGTCGCCGCCCTGGCGATCGACGATGACCCGAGCGTCGCGGTGCAGATGGCGTTCGACCTCTCCTACACCCGGCTCCCCGGCGAGGCCCAGCGGATGTTCCGCCTCCTCGGCACGGTTCCGGGGCTCAGTCTGTCGGTCGACGCGGTCGCACACCTGGCGCGGACAACCCCGGACGCGGCCCGCAGGACGCTGGCCCGACTTTTCGCGGCGCACCTGGTGGACTTCGACGACGATCGCGTCACGCTGCACGACCTGCTGGGTCGCTACGCAGGCCAACGCAGTGCGCAGCAGGCCGGCCGGCCCGAGGCGCCTGCCGTCCTCGCGCGCCTGTTCGCGTGGTACCTGGTCCGCGCCCAGGCTGCCGGTGACCTGTTGGCGCCGGGTCGGGTCCGCCTGGAGCTGCCGACGGGCCTGGCCACCGGTGACGCCGGCATCGGTGACCGTGACGCGGCACTGGCCTGGCTCGAGGCCGAGGAGTCAAACATGGTGGCGCTGATCAGGGCCGCCGCCGACGGCACGTCGAGGGCCGCTGCCGCCCTGCTCGCCGACCAGCTACGAACGTACTTTTGGGTCACCCGCAATTCACTGAACTGGCTGCTCGTGGCGCAGGCGGCGCTGCACGCGTCAAATGGGGACGCGCACCCCTCTCTGCGAGCGTCGGCACACATGAGTCTGGGCAACGTGTACCACCTCACGGGCAACCAACTGGTCGCGATCGCGCACCTACGACGGGCGGGTCACCTGTTCCGCAGCGCCCGGCACGCGCAGGGCCAGGCCGCCGCGGCCGGCTCGCTCGGCGCGGTCTTCGGTGATCTCGGGCAACTGGCGACGGCGGCGGCCTGCTTCGAGCACGCGTTGCGGCTCAACGAGCGGATCCGCCACCGTTACGGCATCGCGGTGATGGCGAGCAACCTCGGGACGATCTACGCCATGGCGGGTCGACTGCGGCTGGCGGTCGAGCGACTCACCGCCGCCATCGTCATCCACCGGGAGGACGGCGGACGACCCAACGAGGCGGTCATCCTCACCAACCTCGGCCTGGTGCGCACCGTCCGGGGTGAGTACCCGGCCGCCCTGGGCGATCTCCACGCAGCGGTGCGGACGGCCCACGAGGTCGACATGGCCTCGATCGAGGCGAACGCACTGGCGGGGATCGGCCAGATCCACACGCTACGTGGCGACGTGCCGGAGGCGAGGTCGGCGCTCGCAGCCGCGCAGCGTCTCGCCGACCGTACCGACGACTGGCACTGCAAGGCGTCGATCGACATCGCCGAGGGGGGCCTGCTCCGGCTGACCGGCGACCTCACCGGCGCGGCGGCCCGGTACACCCGGGCCGCCGAGTGGGCCAGGTCGGCGCGCACGTTGGCGACGGAGGCCGAGGCCCTGGTCGGCCTCGCCGCGTCCGTCGCCGAGGGGACGCCGCTGTTGGCCAGCTCCTCGTTGGAGCGGGCGGTCACGCTGGCCCGACAGTCCGGCGCCGCGGTGATCGAGATCGACGCGCTGGCGGCGTTGGGCGAGGTCGCCCGGAAGGACGGCGACGCCGTGCAGGCGGCCCGGCTCGCCGGCGAGGCGGCACATCGCGCGGAGGCGATCGGGGCACCCCTGGTACGCGCCCGCGCGCTGATCACCCTGGGTCACCTGGAGGACTCCTCGCGGGCCTGGCCGGAGGCGCTGGGCATCCTGGAAGCGCTCGGTAGTTCCGAGGCGGACGTCGTCCGGGCCCTGCTGGAACGGCACGACGGCCGTCCGGTCGGCGTCCCGACCGGATAGCCGATGGTGCTCCGGGCGGGAGCGGCGTCCGGGCGACGCGACGGTGAGGGCGGACTGACGTCGGGGGCGCTCCGGTTGGTTGGCAACGCCGTACGACGCTGCCAAGGAAACGCCAACCCGTGCTGGGCAACCTGGTGACCGGGCCGTGCGAGGGGTGCGGTCGGCATGGAGGTCATTGCATGGATTTCCGGATCCTCGGTCCGCTGGAAGCGTCCGTCGAAGGAACGCCCCTGTCGCTCGGCGGACGCCGGCAGCAACGGATTCTGGCCGTGCTGCTGCTGCGGGCCGGCCGGGTGGTCCCGGCCGACAGGCTGGTCGACTGCCTGTGGCCGCTGCGGCCGCCGGCCACCGCGGCCAGTCAGATCCGCAACTGCGCCGCGGCCCTGCGCCGCCTGCTCATCGCCGGCGGCCTGCCCGAGCGCTCGCTCGTACGGCGGCCGGGCGGTTACCTGCTGGATGTGGAGCCCGGCGAGCTGGACCGGACCCGGTTCGACGACGAGGCCCACCGGGCTCGGCGGTTGCTGGCTGCGGGTCGCGCGGCGGAGGCCGTCGGGTATTTCCTGCGGGCGGAGAACCTGTGGCGCGGGCCGGCCATCGCCGGTCTCGCCGATGGCGTGCTGGAGCCCGAGGCCATGAGTCTGGAGGAGTCGCGGCTGCAGGTGATCGAGGATCGGCTGGAGGTCGAGCTGAGTCTGGGCCGGCACGCGCGAGCCGTACCGGAACTCACCGCGCTGGCCCGAACTCATCCGGGGCGTGACCGCCTGCAGGCGGCATTCATGGTCGCGCTGTACGGCAGCGGGCGGGGTGCCGACGCGCTGGCCTCCTTCGACCGGCTGCGCTCGTCGCTGCGCCGTGAACTCGGCCTGGAGCCGAGCCGGCGGCTGCGGGACCTGCGCCAGGCCATCCTCACTGAGGACGATGCCCGGCTGCCGCCGACGGGCGGGTGGGGGCCTGCGCGTGACGGCGAGCCGCACCGGCAGTCATCTCTCCTTCGTCCGCAAGGGAGGTGATGCGATCGCGTCCACGCTGCCTTGTCAAGAAACTGTCAAGCTTTGTGCAACGCCGGGCGTGCAATGTCTAGATAGCAGGCATCGGTCACGAGAGGACGCAGTCATGTCCACCGAACAAGGCGTCATTGGGGCGGTAGCCGGAGCCGTGGCCCTGGTTGGAGCCCTCGCTGCGCCCGTGCGGGCGGCCCTGCTCACCGCCAGGGCGCGGTCGCGTCCGGATAGCGCTGTTGTATCCGGACGCGACGGTCGCAACGCTGCCGGTCGCCGCCCGGGCCCACGACAAATCGTTACGGAATAAGCCTTCCAGCCGATGTGAGTGTCCGTTGTGGATGGTGCTAGCTTGATCGATCGTGTCCATCTGTCCCGCCACCGCCGTCGTCGTATGACAGTCGATGTGCAGTACACGACTCAAGAGGAACGATGACATCAGTACTCATCGTTGAACCGGTATCTTCCGGCAACGAGCTCGTCGTCCGAGCCGCTGCCATGGGTTGGAACACCGTGGTTGCCAGCTTCGATGCCGACGACCGAACCCTGACGGCGGCGACCAAGGACCTGGCATCCACCGTCGTACGGGTAGATACGAATGACGCCCACGCCATCGTTGAAGCGGTGAGTCGCTCGCCAGTCGGGGCGGGACTCGATGGTGTCGTTGCCGGTTCGGAGTTTCACGTCGAGATCGCGGCGCTGGTTGCGGAGAAGCTCGGCCTGCCGGGCCTGAACACCGCCGATGTCGCGCTCGTTCGGAACAAGGCCGAGATGCGTGAGGCGCTGCAGCGCGCCGGCGTCCGGTCGCCCCGGCATCGGAAGGTGGCCTCCCGCGCCGAGGCGGAGCTCGCGTGCGCGGAGCTCACGTTCCCGGTGGTGGTCAAACCGGTTGAGTCGTCAAGCAGCATCCACGTCTTGAAGGCGAGCGACACGGCTGAGGCTGTACGGGCGTACGCCGCCATCGAAGCCGATGGCATGATCGACCTCGGCAGGCCGCTCGGTGACGAGGTCGTCATCGAGGAGTACGTCTCCGGCGACGAGTACAGCGCCGACGGATATGTTTGGCGCGGCGCCGTGCGCATCGCCGCAGTGACCAGGAAGCTCCTCGGCCCCGAGCCGACCTTTGTCGAGTTCGGTCACATCACACCCGCCCCTCTGGGACCGAACGATCTGGGTGCGATCGAGCGGTACGTCGGCCAGGTGGTCCGGGCGGTCGGGCTGGACAACAGCGTGTTCCATTGCGAGGTACGCCTGTCCACGAACGGACCGGTACTCATGGAGATCGCCGCACGGCTGCCGGGAGACCAGATCGTGCACCTGGTAGCCGACGTCACAGGTGTGTCGATGGCGGACGCCGCCCTGTTGATGGCGGTCGGCGCGAACCCGGAGACCTGCCTCGACGAACACGCGGCATCCGGTAGGGCTGCGGGCATTCGCTTTGTGGACCCCGGCAGCATCACCGCGTATACGCGTATCGAGGGATGGGACGACGTGCCGCGCTACGCCGATGTCGTGGAGCGAAAGGTGCTGGTCCCCGCCGGCGAGCAGATTCCCTCGACCTATGAGGCCCTTCGGCGTGTGGCCTATATCCGCTATCGCGCTTCCGATCCAGACACCGCTTTGACTATCAACGAGCGACTGGGCCGGGAACTGCGACCAGTTGCAGCGTATTCGTCGTGAGTATCGCGAGATATTATGTGATGCGGTTCGCCAGCTGGCTGTGCGACTATTTGGTCCTGTTCGCCGTACCAGTGCTCGCCTACAGCTTGACCGCCGATGTGCGCTGGTCGGGCGCGGCGGTTTTTTTCCAATGGGGACCGAGGCTCCTGGGACTGTCGGCAGCGATCCTGCGGCTCGACAATATACGGCAGCGGACCTTGATGGTCGTTGCGGATCTGACCAGGACTGCGACGGCGCTCGTGGCTGGGCTGATGATGGCGGTATATCCCGGTGCAGTGCTGCCGGTGCTGATGATATTTGCGATGGTCGTGGGCCTCTGCTTCGAATTGACTTTCGTCGGTGGCGAGAAGATCGGACTGTCCTTGGTCCGCCCCGAGGGGCAGGAGCGATTCCAATCGCAGCTGACCGCCTTCGAGCAGGCGGCGATAGTCCTGGGGCCGGCGGCGGCGGGCGTGGTGCTGTCGTTCCCACCGCCGGTGCTGATGTTCGTGGCGGCGGGTCTGTTCGGAGTCTCGCTGCGGATGTCGATATCGGTCCCCTCGGACGGTACGGCGCCCACCTCGACAGCGAAGCGCACCCTGCGCGCGACCGTACGCGGTGCGCTCGAGGACCCCGTCCTGCGACGGATCGTCCTGGTCACCATGGGCCTGAATTACGTGCTCGCGCTGATCAACGGGGCTGCGCCCCAGATCGCGTTCGGAACGTTCGGGACAAGCAGCAGTGAGCTGGGCCTGATGTACGCGGCGAGCAGCGTGCCGGCCATCGTCGGCCTGTTGACCTTCCACCGGCTGACCTCGCGTGTGCCGCTGTCGACGATCGGGATCGCGGTCGCGGTGGGGATGTGCCTGGCCGCGTTGGGCGTCGCGCTGGGGGCCCGGCTCTGGGTTTTCGCTGGATGCCTCGGTGCGTTCCTGTTGCTCGACGCATTCTTCAGCGTGTACATCCGGGTCGTTAGAGCGCGTCGGGTGCCACTGGAGAACTACGCGGCGACCGTGGGGCTCTTTGGGATGCTGCTGATTGTGCCGATGCCGCTCGCCGGACTCACACTGGCCGCTGTCGGGAACTTCATTGCCCCAGCGGTGCTCATCTCGGCGTCCGCTGCGGCCGTGCTTATCGCCGCCGTCACCGCATTACCGAGAGGGCGAGCCCTCCTGGTGGCCCCCGTCGCCGTCCGGGTAGGGGCGGCCACCAGTCACGATTCCTGAGCCAGGACTATCTGCCGCGAGCTCGGCCGGCCGGCCCATGCCGGGCCGGCCGGGCGATCAGCGCCCCCAGCCGATCCCGGATTGCGCCTGCTCGAGACCGGTCAGCCTTTCCCGCACCGTCTCGGCGTCGGGGTGATTCAACTCGTCGAGGATGACCACGGCCTGCTGCCAGCATCCCTTGGCACCCGCGAAGTCGCCCAGTGTCATCAGAGTGTTGCCGAGGTGGTGCTGGCTGTCGGCCTCGGCGTAACGGTTCCCGGCCTCCCGGTTCAATCTGATCGCCTCGCGGTAGCACTCGAGCGCCTCGGCCGAATAGTGCAGCTGGTGGTTGATGTAGCCCAGGCTGTCCCAGGTCGCCGCCTGCCCAGAGGGATCGCCGACCTCCCGCAGCACCATCAGGGCCCGGCCGCAGTAGTCCTTGGCGGCCTCGTACTGCTCCAACATGGCCAGCGACCAACCGACATTGTTGAGCGAGACCGCGTGCGCCAGCCGGTCGTTCGCGATCTCGGCCAGCATGAGGGCGGCCTGATCGTGGTCGAGCGCTTCGCGGTGGCGGCCCTGCCGCTCGAAGACGCGCGCCAGGGCCAGATGCGCCTGGGCCTGATCACTCGTCGAACCGACCTCGCAGGCGAGGTCGAGCGCACTCCGGCTGTGCGTGTAAGCGTCGTCGTACTGGCCCAGCCAGGCATGGGCCACCCCGATGCCGCGGTGCGCCTGACCCATGGCGCGCCGGTCGCCGAGCCGCCGGGCCGCGTCCAGGGCGAGCCGCTGCGTGTTGATCTGGTCCCGCCAATGGCCCTGGCGGTTGAAGTACTCCATCAGCGATCGAGCGAGGCTGCACAGGCTCGCGTCATGACCCTCATCCGCGGCCCGGCGAACGATGTCGAGCAGCATCGCGTGCTCGGCGGTAAACCACTCCACCGATTCCCGGGCCGTCGTGAGACGGGAAGATCCGGCGTCCGGGCCCTCCACAGGGTCCTGGGACAGATGCCGCTCGAGCAGTACGGCGGCGCGGCGTGACGAGGTCACGTAGTGGGTGAGCAGCCGGCGAACAGCGGCGGACCGCTCCTCCGCGGTTTCCACCGCGCGGACCAGGTCCATCGCATAGCCCCGGAGCAACTCGTGCAAGGACAGCCGGGCCAGCTTGTGCTCGCTGACCATCTGGGCGTCCTGCAGCTCATTGAGCAACGCCCTCGTCGTGGGCAGGTCCAGCGCCGCGAGGTGGGCCACGGCCAGTTCGTCGATGTCCGGACCGGGCGAGAGTCCCAGCAGGCGGAACAGTCTCGCCGCGGCCGGGCTCAGCGTCCGGTAGGTCCACACGAATACGACGTGGACGCCCCTCCCGGCCTCGGCCGGCGCCTCGGTCGATCCAACAGCCACGTCGAGCTCGTCGGCGAGCGTACGAAGGTCCAGGTCAGGGTGGGTCGCGACGCGTGCGGCGACGAGGGCCAGGGCGAGCGGCAACCCGGCACACCGGGCGACGAGCCGGTCGACGGCCGCACTGTCCGCCGCGACCCGAGCGGCGCCCAGCCGGTTGGAGAGCACCCGCCTGGCCTCGTCGTACGGCAATGGGCCCACCGCGATCGGATGAGCGCCCTCGCTCGCCACGAGGCTGGGCAGCGCACGGCGACTGGTGACCAGGACCAGGCAGTCGGCGGTGCCGGGCAACAGGGGCCGGACCTGGTCGACGTCACGCGCGTTGTCCAGAACCACGAGCATTCGGCGACCAGCGACGTAGCTGCGGTACAACGCCGCCTGTGCCTCCAGGCTGACCGGGATGCTCTGCGGCGGCACCTGGAACGTGTCCAGGAACATGCGAA
Source organism: Micromonospora sp. DT44 (assembly GCF_049841635.1). NCBI lineage: Bacteria > Bacillati > Actinomycetota > Actinomycetes > Micromonosporales > Micromonosporaceae > Micromonospora > Micromonospora sp. DT44. The sequence goes on from NZ_JBNCKS010000016.1 coordinate 17,617, forward strand.
TGACCTCTTCCGGCCGCACCACCACGCCGCTCGGCTCGAAGCCTCGCAGGTTGGCGTACAGCTGCCCCTCCGGGAACTGCTGCGCCACCCGGTGTGCCCAGTGCACCGCGAGTGAGGTCTTGCCTGACCCAGCGGCACTCCAAAGGACGCACAGCGCGGGCTGCTTCTCCGCCTGGGAGCTTTCGAGAATGTCCGTCAACTGGGCCATCTCCGATTCGCGGCCGGCGAACCCCCGGACGTCGATCGGCAGCTGCGCCGGAACGACCAGGTGCCGGCGCGGTGCGGGCCCGGCGACGGCATGGGTCGGACGCTGCGGCGGGATCCGGACCTGCGGCGCGAGAACGGCGTCACGACTGGTCGCCGGGCCGGTAGGTCCGATCCGGTCACCCTGCAGGATCGCCTGCTGCACCTGCTGCAGCTCGGGACCCGGCTCGATGCCGAGCGCATCGACCATTTGCCGGCGCACGGCCGCGTAGCGGTCGAGGGCCTCGCTCGTGCGTCAGCGGCGTACTGGGCCTGAATCAGTGTCGCCGCCAGGCTTTCCACCAGCGGAAAGTCGTAGGCCAGCGCGTTCAGCTCGGCGATGACCGCCTGTGGGTCCCCGATCGCCAGCTCCGTCCGGGCCCAGGCGACCACGGCGTCCAGCCGCTCCAGCGTCCACGCGTTCCGAGTGCGTTCGGCCCAGGCGCTGTTCAGGCCGGCAAGTGGCTCGCCGCGCCACAAGGCGACGGCTTGCCGGAGCAGTACCCGCGCGTCGGCCTCGGAGCACAGCCGCCTGTCGGCCCGCTTCACCAGCCTGCGGAAACGGTGTAGGTCGATGTCGTCGGGCTCCATGTCGAGGCGGTAGCCCCCCGAGCCCAGCACCAGCCGGGCCGGATCCCCGAATCCCGTATCGATTGTCTCCAGCGATCGCCGGATGCGGGTGATGTGACTGTGCAAGGTGCGCCGCGCCCGCTCGGGTGGCTCCTGGCCCCACACCCGCTCGACGAGCACATCGGCCGGCACCGTCCGTCCGACCTCCACGGCCAGCGCGGCCAGGACCGTGCACTGCTGCGGTCTTCCCATCGACGACGGCCGACCCTGCGATCGACCCTCCACCGGCCCGAGAATGATCAAGCCCACAATGCCCCCGTAGATCACCTAAGCCCGAAACACCCCTGCGGCCCAGGTAGCACCTCATCGTGTCAACGTCGCTGTCAACTCGCCGTCAAGAAATCAGCCTACATCACTGGCCATGCTTGACCAAGACAGATGGCTGGGGGGGTCATGTTCGTGCCTATATCACGGTGGTGCAATCAAGTTACGGGGAATTTCGATGGCTCGACAGGATGACTTTGCCCAGAAATCTAGGCCTCCGACATCAGCATTCGAGGATTGGATTGATGGCACCGCTTTCTCCTGCCTCGGAGCACGCGCGTCGTTACGTCAGAAGCAATTGTATTGCGTCGAGCTGAAGTCGATGCTCGACCTCGACAGCACTCGGGAACTGCACCGGGAGATTGTCGGCTTCGTCGACCGGACCCGGCTGCACGAGACCAGGTTCAGCTCCTTCGCGGCGATTTTCGAGAATCCGCGGCGGCTGAGCGAGGTGGAGTTCGAGCACACCCTCTGGACGCAGCTCGCCATGCTTCGCCAAGTGGATCGGGAGAAATACGCGTGGGCGCCGGGCGTCTCCAGTGACCCCCATGCCCTGGACTTCGCCTACAGCGTCGCCGGACATCCGTTCTTCGTCGTGGGTCTGCACTCCCAGGCGTCGAGGATTTCCCGTCGGTTCACGCACCCGGTGCTCGTCTTCAACTCCCACAAGCAGTTCGACCAGTTGAAGCAGGATGGGCTCTACGCCTCGCTCCAGGACAAGATCCGGGCCCGCGAGCTGCGGCTTCAGGGGTCCATCAACCCGAACCTCGCGGACTTCGGGGAGCAGCCGGAGGCCCTCCAGTACTCAGGACGGCCGCAGCCGGCAGAGTGGCGGTGCCCGATCTCGGGCGCCTCGGCGACGTTCGACGGGATGGCTCGGTGAAGACCGCGGTCAGTAAGGCTCGTCTCCTGTCGCTGCGACGAGCCCGCCGGGCGGACGCGGAGGCCCTGCACGACCTGTCCGCTCCGTTCGTCGCGCTCGGTCGGCTGCGCCATCGCGACGTCGGTGAGTTCGCCCGGCGTCACGCCGACTTCCTGGTCGTCGAGGACGACAGCCGGATTGTGGCCTGCGCCGGCGTCCAGCGTTTCGGGAGCGACTGGGTCCTGGACAACCTGTGCGTCCAGAGCAGCTTCCAGGGCCGCCGGACCGGGAGCCTCCTGCTCGACAGGATCCTCCAGGAGGCGGCCCGATCATCGGCGCGTGCACTGTACGCGGCGTCCAGCCCGGCCAACGCGTGGTTCCTCGGACACGGGTTTGTTGAGGTCGGGCCCCCTGCCGGGCCTCGGCGCTGGGTGAGCCAGCTGGATCCCACGCGCAATTCCGTCGTCTACCGCCGCCGGATCTGACGGTCGTCGGCCTACGGGAAAGGGTACAGAACAGTGACAAACCTGCCCTCTGCGATAGTGACCGGCGCCTCGTCGGGATTCGGCCGGGCCACCGTCGAGCGACTGGTGAAGACCGGGCGGCCGGTCGTGGCGCTGGCCCGTCGCACCGAACGACTCACCGAACTCGCCGACCGCCTCGGCCACGACCTGGTGCATCCGCTGACCGTCGACGTACGGGACGGAGACGCCGTCGCCCAGGCTCTCGGCAACCTGCCCGCACCGTTCTCCGATGTGGGCATCCTCGTCAACAATGCCGGTCTCTCGAAGGGCTTCGGCCCGATTCAGGACGCCGATCTGCGCCACTGGCGCGAGATGGTCGACACGAATGTGCTGGGACTCCTGCACTGCGTCCGCGCGGCCCTGCCCCTCATGCTGGCCGCCGGCCGCGGCCACGTGGTGAACATCGGCTCCATTGCCGCGGTGTACCCCTACCTCGGTGGGAACGTCTACGGCGGCACCAAGGCATTCGTCCACCAGCTCAGTCTCAACATGCGAACCGACCTGGAGGGTCGCGGCATCCGCGTCAGCTGCATCGCCCCCGGCATGGCCCGTACGGAATTCGCTGTGACCCGGTTCGACGGGGATCAGGAGCGAGCAGACGCCCTGTACGACGGCACCGACCCGCTCACCCCGCAGGACATCGCCGAGGCGGTGGAGTGGTGCATCTCCCAGCCTCAGCGAGTCAACGTGAGCCTCATCGAGCTCATGCCCACGGACCAGCCATTCGGTCTCAGCTTCCGCCCGAGCCGAACCAAGGAGCAGTGATGACGCACACCGTCTGGAGTGTCAACGACTGGGATCCGCTGGAGGAGGTCATTCTCGGCTCCGCGGCCGGCCTCACCCCGCCTCCGGTGGACGTTTCGCTGAGGCACTTCTTCGAGCCCCCGGCGGATGCCGGGAACGAGCGGATCGACGCCAGCACGCTGCAACGCGTGGTGGACGAGACCGAGGAGGACTTCGCCCAACTGACCGAGACGCTGACGAGTGCCGGCGTACGGGTGCGCCGCCCGGACGCGACCACTGTGGGCCGGAGCTACGCCACTCCGGAGTGGGATTCGGTCGCCATGCACGCGCTGATGCCGCGGGACTGCCTGCTGGTGATCGGCGACCGCATCATCGAGGCGCCGATGCCGATGCGTGCCCGCTACTTCGAGACCGCCCCGTTCCGGGGCCTGCTCCGGGAGTACTCCGATGCGGGCGCCTCCTGGTTCTCGGCACCGAAGCCCCTGCTGCCCGACGAGACCTACGTGTACGAACCTGGCGCCTCGGTCGTGGCGGAGCGTGAGCCGTTGTTCGACGCCGCCAACATGCTCCGGTGCGGGACCGACATCTTCTTCAACGTGAGCAACACCGGTAACCGGCGGGGGGCGGCCTGGCTACGCCGGCAGCTGGGCTCGGACTTCCGGGTGCACGAGATCTCCATCTGCAGTGATCACGTCGGAACGACGTTGCACATCCTGCGGCCGGGGCTGCTGCTGGCCAACTCGGAACGCCTCACCGCGGATCGGATTCCCGCCCCGCTGCAGTCCTGGAAGACCATCTGGGTGGACACACCAGAGGACGACGGCTATGCCTTCGACTGGCCGCGCGCCTCCGTCTGGGTCGGCATGAACATTCTGGCCATCGGCCCCGACACGGTCGTGGTGCCGGCCAACCAGACCCGGGTGATCAAGCAGCTGGAGAACGCCGGGATCACCGCGGTCCCCACCAGCTTCCGGCACGGCCGCACCTTCGGTGGCGGACTGCACTGCTGTTCGCTGGACGTACGCCGGCGCGGCGGACTCGAGACGTACCTGTGACTCCGTCGCGTTGGCGACGCTTTTCCGGAGCTCAGCAGAAAGGACCAGCCGGTTGACGCTCACCATCCTTGCCTCGTTCGCTCTCAGTGCGTTCCTGCTGAACCTGAGCCCCGGGCCGTCGATCCTTTACGTGATGTCCCGCAGCGTCGTCAACGGACGGATCGCCGGAGTGTTCGCGGCCTTCGGGCTGGCCAGCGGGAGTGCGATGTGGGCGCTCCTGACGGCGATCGGCGCGTCCGCCCTGATCGCCTCGTCCGAGCTGGCCTTCACGATGCTGCGGATCGCCGGTGCGGCGTACCTGCTCTATCTGGGCATCTCGGGGCTCCGTGACCAGCCGTTCACGGTGCGAACCGAGAGACCGGCCAGGGTGTCCGGCTTGCGCAGCTACCTGCAGGGCTTCGTAGTGGAGGGCACGAATCCGAAGACGGTCACCTTCTTCCTCGCCCTGGTCCCGCAGATCATCGTCAGTCTCGACGACCCGGGCCTGCTGGTCCTGATCGGGTTCTGCTTGATCGTTCCGCTGACCGCCCTGCCCATCGATGTCACCGTCGGGGTCACCGGAGGCACCCTGGCCTCCAAGATCGCCAGACGTCCCCGGGTGGGGCGTGCGCTCAACTACCTGTCGAGCGCCGTCCTCATCGCTCTGGCCAGCCTGGTGCTGTTCGACCGATGACCGGCCCAGCCAACCGTCCGGGCCTCGCGCAAAGGAGTCTCTCGTGTCCGCTGTCGAGGCGACAGTCGAAGCACTCTACCGATACCCGTTCAAGTCCATGCAGGGCGAGCCGGTCGATGACGTACGGCTGGACAGCCGCGGAGTTGCCGGCGACCGCGAGTGGGCCGCCACCTTCCCGGACGGGCGGGTGGGCAGCTGCAAGACCTGGAAGCACGTCCGTCGCCTCGACGGCCTGCTCGCCTACGCGGCGCGCACACGCCACGGTCGCGTCGAGGTTCACACGCCGAACGGCGCCGTGCTGGCTGCCGGCGACCCCGACCTCGACGCGGCGCTCACGACGCTGGCCGGTGAGCCGGTGCGGGCCGCCCGGGAATCGGGCACACCTCACTTCGACATCGGCGCGGTCCACCTGATCTCACGCTCCTCCCTCAAAGCGCTGGCGGCCGAGGTGCCGGGAGGCACCGTGGTCCCGGTGGCCCGCTTCCGGCCCAATATCGTCATCGACGGGGAGTGGGGGCCCGGATTCGGGGACGACTGGATCGGCCGCGAGGTGTCCATCGGGGAGACCACGAGACTCGAGATCACCGAGCAGACCGAGCGGTGCGTGACGGTCACGCTGCCGCAGCCGGGCGTGCCCCGCGACAAGGACGTCCTGCGGGTGCTGGCCGAAAAGAGACACACAAACTTCGGGGTGTACGCGAGGGTCATCCGTGAGGGCCCGGTCCGGTTCGGCGACCGTGTCCGCGTGAGTTGAAGCCCGCCGTCTCGTCGCGATCTACAGCGACGGGCACGGCACGCCATCGACGTCGACGCTCACCTCAATCTGCCGTGCGCCGCAGGGCAACCGGACTTGCCTACCCGACGATCACCGACGTCAGACGGACAAGGCCGGCAACGCACCTGCGCGGCCCGGCAGCTTTGATCCTGCTGCGCGCGACCTCAGAGGCGTGGACGTGCCCGGCTGCCTGCCACCCGATCGAGGGGATTGCCGATGACCGTTAACGCCGTGTGGAGCAGCAACGACTGGGACCCGCTGGAGGAGGTCGTGCTGGGCACCGCCGTCGGCTTCACTCCCCCGCCCGTGGACCCCTCCCTCCGCCACTTCTTCGAACAACCGGTCGAGGCGGAACGCGAGAAGATCCCCAGCGCGATGCTGGATCGAGTCATCGACGAAGCGGAAGAGGACTTTCGCGATCTCACCGCGGTACTCGAGTCGCACGGTGTCGCCGTTCGACGCCCCGAACCCCTGGTGCCGGGACAGCATTATGCGTCGCCGGACTGGGCGTCCGTCGCGATGCATGCGCTCATGCCGCGAGACTGCCTGTCGGTCATCGGTGACATGCTGATCGAGGTCCCGATGCCGATGCGGTCCCGGTACTTCGAGGTCTTCCCGTACCGCGACCTGCTGCGCGGGTACTTCGATTCTGGAGCCCGATGGCTGTCGGCGCCGAAGCCGAGGCTGCCGGACTCCACGTACATCTACGAGTCGAATGCTTCCGTAGTTGCCGACGAGGAGCCCTTGTTCGATGCCGCAAACCTCCTGAGATGCGGCTACGATATTTTCTTCAACGTCAGCAGCACCGGTAACCGGCGAGGTGCGAGTTGGCTTCAGCGAATTTTGGGGCCGGATTTCACGGTCCACGAGATGTCCATCTGCGCTGATCACGTGGACACGACACTGCACATACTTCGGCCGGGCTTGCTGTTGGCCAATGCAACGAAAATGACGCCCGAAATGATTCCGAGCCAGCTGCGGAGCTGGAAGACGCTCTGGGTCACCGATATCGAGGATGACGGTTTCGCCTTCGACTGGCCACGAGCTTCTCGCTGGGTCGGGATGAACCTCCTCGCGCTGGGCCCGGATCGCGTGCTCGTCCCGTCCAACCAGGTTTCCCTCATGCGTCAACTGGAGCAGGCCGGCGTGGAGCCGGTGCCCGTACGGTTCCGGCACGGCCGTTCCCTAGGGGGCGGATTGCATTGCTGTTCTCTCGATATTCGGCGCCGGGGAGAGTTGACCAGGTACTTCTGATTTAGTCGGTGGCGGTCCTCGATGCTGGCGGCATCGAGGGTTTCGGGGTGCCCATTTTTGTTGCAATTTTCGGTAGGCAGAGTCCTGCACGGACGGGCTTGACGCCCACGAGAATCACTGGATAGCATTCACCCGCATCAATATAGATACTTTCCCCCTAGCGCGACTGCCCAACAGAACGGAAGACTCGAATGTCAAGACTCATCGACGGTTATGCCATCATCGATCTGCCTCCGGTTTCGCAGGAGGTGTTGAACAGCTACGACAATGTCCCGCTCGACGTCTACATGGGAAACAAGACGCGCTACAAGCGCTTCTCGCAGTACAAGATTGACTACATCTCCGACGCCTGGGCGTTCGAGCTGCTTCCGCACCGCCCCTACGGCCAGTCCCGCGAGTACAACACGGTGGCGGGCGGCATCATGCGCGAGTACGAGCCGTTGGAGGCCGACTTCCTCCCCTACCTGCACGCGGTCGCCGACAACCTGCCACTGAACCGTTCCGAGAGCTGGCAGGTGAACGTTCACCAGAACCGCAGCCGCGCCACGGAGGCGAAACCCGGGCTGGTCACCCCGGAGGGCGTCCATAAGGACGGGCACGAGTACGTCGCGATTCTGGTCTTCAACAGGCACAACGTGACCGGGGGTGAGATGCGGCTGTGGAAGGGCCTCGACTCCTCCGAGCCGTTCTGGCGTGGCACCGTCCAGCCTGGTCATGCTGCGCTGCTCGATGACCGCGCCGTCGCACACGACGTCACAGATCTGCACCCGGACACCTCCGGCGAGGAGGGGCACCGCGACATCGTCATCGCCGCGTTCTCGCGCTGGTCGGAGCGTTGGTACGGCGAGGAGCACGACCAGGCGGTGCTCAACAGCAAACCCTCGGCGCAATGAGAGCGTCGGGTAGACGTGTCACTGTGGTCGACCGTGAGGTCGCGGGTGGATGCCCGTTGGACTGCCCGGATGCCTGCAGCTGGATAGTGGGCGTCCGCGACGGTGCCGCCGTCACGTTGCGCGGTCGCCCCGAGCACCCCTTCACCCACGGCACTCTCTGCGTGAAGGTCAACCAGTACCTCGACCACGCGGCGTCGCCCGATCGCCTCCGTCATGCGCTGCGTCGCACCGGCCCGAAGGGCAGCGGCAGATTCACGAGGATCAGCCTGGACGCGGCGTTCGACGAGATCGCCGAACAGTTCGACCGGGTTCGTCGCCAGTACGGCGGCGAGTCGATCTGGCCGTACCAGGGAACGGGCAACCTCGGGTACCTCCAAGGGCTCCAGGGCCAGGCCGGCGCCCGGTTGTGGAACGTGCTCGGCGCCTCCGAGCACGACATGACGATCTGCTCGGTGGCGGGGCTGGTCGGCGCGGACCTTGCCACCGGCACCCACCGGGGTATCGATCCGGAGTCGCTGGCCCACTCGCGGTTGATCTTGCTGTGGGGCGTCAACACTCTCACCACAAGTCATCACCAGTGGCGGTTCATCAACAAGGCACGCGAGCGGGGCGCGCACGTCGTTGCGATCGACCCGGTGGCCACCAGGACCACCCAGCAGGCTGACGAGCACCTGGCACCGCGGCCCGGTACCGACGCCGCCCTCGCGCTGGGCCTGCTCAACGTGGTGGTCGCCGCCGGTGGGGCGGACCATGCCTACCTGGCCGACCACACGGTGGGGTGGCCCGAGTTCCGCGCCCGCATCGAGCAGTTCCCCCCGGAACGGGCCGCGGAGTTGACCGGCGTCTCCCGCGCCCAGATCGAGCATCTGGGGGAACGGATCGCCGCCACGAGGCCCACCGGCATCCGCGCCGGCAGCGGGATGCAGCGCCACGCGGGCGGCGGCGCGGCGGTTCGCGTGCTCGCCTGCCTGCCCGGCGTCACCGGTGACTGGGGCAGGCTGGGCGGCGGCCTCACCTACTCGACCGACGGGTACTTCGGCGGTAACCGGGAGGCACTCCTGTGCGGCGACCTGCGGGCGGCGCCGGTGCGGCGGCTCTCCATGACCCGGCTCGGCCAGAACCTCCTCGACCTGACCCCGCCGGTCAAGGCGCTGTTCGTCTACGGGGCCAACCCGGTGGTCAGCAACCCGGATCAGCATCGCGTTCGCCAGGCGCTCGCCCGCGAAGACCTCTTCACGGTAGTCGTCGACCACTTCCAGACCGACACCGCCGACTACGCCGACATCGTGCTGCCCGCGACCATGCAGACCGAGCACCTCGATGTTCTCGACGGCTACGGCCACATGTACATCGCGTGGAACGAGCCGGCGACGGCCCCTCCGGGCGATTGCCTGTCCACAACGGAGATCTTCCGCCGAATCGCCCGGCACATGGGGTTGTCCGAGCCGCGACTCTACGATTCGGACGAAGATATGGCGGCTCAGCTGCTGGCCACGGACCATGCATCGCTGGCCGGTATCGATGTCGAGTCCCTGCGCCGAGACGGGTGGGCGAGACTGAGCTATCCGGCCGATTTCGTGCCGTTCGCCGACGGCTTCCCGACACCGTCCGGGAAACTGGAATTCCGGTCCGAGCGAGCGCTGGAAGCCGGGTTCGAGGCAGTGGCGGGATACACCCCGCCACGCGAGTCGACCGACCCGGAACTGGCCGCGCGGTACCCGCTCTCGCTGATCGCCGGCGCCTCGCACTTCTTCCTCAACTCGGTCTTCGCCAACAAGCCGGAGCTACGGCGCCGGGCTGGTCCGCCACGGGTCGAGCTGCACCCGGACGACATGGCCGCTCGTGGGCTGACCGACGGCACACCGGTCGCGGTCTTCAACGACCGCGGTTCATTCGTCTCCACCGCGTACGCCTCCGAGCACGTCCGCAGCGGAGTCGTAGGGACCACGAAGGGCCATTGGATGAAGCTCACCGGCGGCCCGACCGTCAACGCGACGGTGAACGAGCGGGACGCCGACATGGGCGGCGGTGCGGTGTTCCACGACAACCGCGTCGAGGTCAAGCAATGGCAACCCTCCGCGGCGCGGGACTGACATCAGATGACACATCATTTCCATGGGGGTACAACCGTGCAACAAACCGCTTCCGTGCAACGTACGGCGTCTGTCGTCGACGACATCTCTAATTGGCTGTCGATATCAGCGGATCAGCTTGACCGCGCGGTGCAAGGTGCGCTGCGAGAACAGGTTCTGGATCGGGTCAGAGAGCTGAACGACCGCGCTACCGCAGGTGACCCCGACGCATTCCTGCAGCAGCAACAGATCCTCGCCCGAATCTATGATCTCGGGTTGCGGATCACTCCGGGTAGACCAAGCGCCGAAGGATCGGTCGTGATTCACGAGATCGCCCGCCTGGTGGAGTCCGCCACCGGCGACGCGGAGGACGCCCACATCCAAGCCGGCCTACTGGACGGCATGCCGAGCGAACCGGCCGCCTACGTCTCCTGGTTGAAGGCGCTGGCCAAGCAGCACCGCGTGTACAAGCATCCCTACTACACGGATTTCATCAGCAACCACGCGGACTCCGAGGACCTGCGTCTGTACATGATCCAGGAGTCGGTCATCGACGCGAGGTTCGACGACCTGCTCGCCCTCATGCAGGTCGGTACCGACGGTCCCGCCAAAATGGAGATCGCGGCGAACTACTGGGACGAAATGGGCAACGGCCGGCCGGAGGAGGTGCACACCACGCTCTTCCGACGGATCTTCGAGGTCTTCGACGTGCGGGAGGAGGAGGTCGCCGACCGGCTCACGGGCACGGCGCTGCTGTCCGGGAACCTCGCCGTGATGTTGTCGCGCTATCGGTACCGGTACGCCGAGGCGGTCGGCTACCTCGGGATGACCGAGTGGCTGGTGCCGGACCGGTTCGTGTGCGTCGTGCGCGCATGGGAGCGGCTGGGGCTGCCAGAGGTCGGGATCACCTACCACAGACTGCACATCACGGTCGACTCCCAGCACGCAGCCGGGTGGTTCCACAACGTGGTGAAGCCGGCGGCGATCTCCGAGGCTATGCGCATTGGCATCGCACGCGGGACACTGTGGCGACTCAACTCGTCCGCGCGCTACCTTGACGAGCGGCTCGCCGAGACCGCCCCGCGGTGGGCTGACGGCAGCCGCAGGTGACCTCGTCCCGAAGGGCCGGCCTTCCGCGCTTCGCGAAGTACCAAGCGATGGGCAACGACTACCTGGTCGTGGATCCGGAGGACGGGCTGCCCGCCGCACCGGCGACGGCGGTCGCGATGTGCGACCGGCACTTCGGGGTCGGCGCGGACGGAATCGTCTTCCGGGGACCGCCCGCGGGCGCGGGCCAGCCCATGCCGGTCCGGTTGTTCAACCCTGACGGGAGCCCGTGCGAGCGGAGCGCGAACGGGTTGCGCATTCTCGCCCTGCACCTGTCCCGAGACGGCGGCGCGGAGTTCGTGCTGGACACGGGATTCGGCCACACCAAAGTCCGGGTACTGGACCGGATCGCCGGGCTGGTGTCGATCGACCTGGGTCGTCCGGACTTCGACGCGGACATCATCGGCCTGGTCGGGGGTTCCGGCCCGGTCGTCGACCACCCGTTGTCCGTCGCGGGGCGGACTCTTCGGGTGACCTGCGTCCACAACGGAAACCCGCACGCGGTCGTCGTCCTACCGGCAGACGATGAGGCCGCTGCGCGGGAGCTGGGGCCGCTGATCGGCCGGCACTCTGCGTTCCGCACCCGGGTCAACGTGGAGTTCGCGGTGGTGCGCGATCGGCGGTCGCTGGAGGTCGTGGTGTGGGAACGCGGTGCCGGGCCAGTGCTCGCGTCCGGGAGCGGGGCCTGCGCGGCGGCGACGGCGGTGCGGCGTCTCGGTTTGGTGGGCGACGAGGTCGACGTCCGGATGCGCGGTGGTGCCGTCACCGTCTCCGTCGACACCGGCGGCGCGGTCCGGCTGACTGGACCGGTCGAGGAGGTCGCCGCCGGGCGCGTCTCCCCCGGACTCGCCACTCGAGCGGGTCGATCGACCCGACCGGCCCCAACCTCAAGCTTCGCCTGACGGAGAAGGAGCCACGGCGGCGGCGTGGCGGGCGCGAAGGCGCCGATCGGATGTGCCCGACAGGAGGCGAAAGAGGTGCCGCAGGACCCAGGACGCGCTGGAACGGCCCACCAAATGCACATCTTTCACCCCGAAAATTATGGAGGACCAGCTTGATGAACAACGCTGTCCAAACACAGCCCCGCGACACCTTCACCGTGGTGACGAAGAACGGCGTCGCGCAGGTTACGTTCGAGGGCTCGCATCACTCGAACGCGATGAGCAACGGCCGGATGCGCGCGCTCACCGGGATCCTCCGCGAGGTCGAGGCCGACGACGCGGTGGCCGCCGTGGTGCTGCACGGCGGCGAGGGCAACTCCTTCGCCGTAGGCGGCGATTTTCACGAGGTCAGCCACTTCTCGGGCGGTGACGAGGTGGACGAGTGGATCGACAACATCACCGAGCTGTACGTCGCCAGCCTCGAAGTCACCAAACCCACCGTGGCTGCCGTCGAGGGTTACGCCATCGGGATCGGCCTGCAACTCCTGCTCACCTGTGACTACCGCGTCGGTGCGGAATCGTCGATCCTGCGCATGCCCGAGTTCAAGGTGGGGATCGCATGCAATTTCGGCGCGTTCATGCTGGAACGCTCGGCCGGGCGTTCGGTGATGCAGCACATGCTCCTGTCGTGTGACGAATGGTCCGCCGAGTCTTCCCTGCGGGACGGCCTACTGCACGAAGCGGTGCCCGCGGCCGAGGTGCTGCCGACCGCGCTGGCCCGCGCGGCGGCTTTCGCCGACTACAACCCGGCGGCGGTGCGCAACACGAAGCCGCAGATGAACTACGACTACATCCAGGGGTTGCACGTCCTGCGGGACAACGCGAAGAGATCACACCGGGCAGGATTCGCCTCCGGGCGGCCGCAGCGGGAAATGCGCCGGATCGTGGGGGGCCAGGCATGAGCGGCGGTTGGGTGGTCGTCGCCAACCGGCGCCTGACCGGACTTGAGCCGATGGGCGCGTGCGTCGAGGTCGGTGACCTGTTCGTCTACCACCGTGGCCTCGTGGCAGGGCTGCCCACGACCGCGCCGTTCGATGTGGACGTCCGTACGCTGACGGCGACGCCCGCGCTCGGCGAGCTGCCCACGCAACCGGCGCAGCGCACCGTGCTGCAGGTGGGCGAGGACGCCGTGACCGCGTTCACCTCGGTGTTCAACGAGGACGCCATCTATGTCGCCGAGGACCCCGCGACCGACGGCTTCGCCTTCTTCACCGACCTGCTGCTCGCCGCGGCTATTTTGCCCGCGTGGGGCCTCGCCGCCCGGGTGCGCTCGGGTCCCGTGGGCACCGATGCCGAGGCCACGCTGGTCGACGGGATCCGACGGTTGGACCACTCGGTCCGGCAGCGCCGCGCCCGGACCGCTTCGGGCTGGCTGACCAGCACCGCCCCCCAGGCCGAGGACTTCCTCGAGCAGTTCCGCAGGCCGTTTCGGGACGATCCGCTGGCTGCCGGGCAGGCGCAACTGGCCGAGCTGGATGCGGTGATCGCCGGCATCGCCGCCGTCCGCCCCGAGGCGGCGTACGCGTCACTCCTCTCCGGCGGGATCGACTCGGGCACCGTGACCTACCTGGCCGCGGCGCGGAACCTCGACGTGCGGCCGTACAGTGTCGGAACGCCCTGGGGAGACGAGTTCTCCGACGCCGCGGAGCTATGCGAGGTCGCCGGCCTCAAGTTGCATCCGCTGCTGCTCGACGAGGACAGCATCATCCGTGCCGTCCCCGCCGCCGTCCGCTGGCTCGGCGTGACCACGCCGGAGGTGGTCGAGGTCGCGCTCACGGCCACGGCGTTCTACCAGTCCGGCGTGGTCGAACCGGGTCGCGTGCTGCTCACCGGGTACGGCAGCGACCTCATCAATGCCGGGCTCTTCACCCCGTTCGAGCACCCCGACGAGTTGATCGGCCAGGGCATCGCGGCGGTCGCGCGCACCCGCACCAGCGGTGAGCTGGCCAACCGGATGGCGCTGGCGTACGGCGTCGAGACGTTCCACCCGTTCTGGACACTCCCGGTGATGCGCATCGCGCTGGAGACCACGCCCGCGTGCAAGGTCCGTGACGGCCGGGAGAAGTTCCATCTGCGGACCGCGATGGCCGCCCATGTCACCCCCGCTATCGCGTGGCGCCGCAAGATCGCCGTACACCACGGCGGGAACCTGCAGGAGGGGGTGCGGCGGCGGCTCACTGCGGACTCCGGGCAGAGCGACCCTTCCCGGGTCTACCAAGCATGCTTCGCCGACCTTCTGGCACTGGCCGGTCAAGGACACCTCGACGACTGGGACGCCGACGAGGTCTACGCACGCGCGCTCGCCACAATCCGATGAACGAGGAGATGATGATGACCGAGAACACACTGACCGAATCAGGTTTCGGCACGGTGTTCACGTCGCCGCCCGGGGAGACCGTCGAGGAGCTGGCCCGGCGGTCCCGGGAGGCGGCGCTGACCAGCGGGGTCGCTCTGACCCGCGGCCTGGACTTCACCGAGGATGCCTTCCAGCGGCTCGTCCACCACCTCGGCCAAACCGTGGATCACAAGTTCGGCGAGGGCCAGGCCGATCTGTTGCTGCTCAACGCCTCAAGGGACGTGGGGAAGGTCGTCACCGGCCGCGGCCCCCTCCCGCTGCACACCGACGGACTATTGGTCGGCGAACAGGTCGACCTGATCGTCCTGTACGCCAAGGACTTCGCCGACGAGCCCGGTTCCGGCGAGACCACGGTGTGCGATCAGCTCACGGCGTGGCGTGAGATCCCGCCGCACCTCGGCAAGGTTCTTGCCGACGGCCGGCTCGAATACCTCGTCGAGGAACGCGGCTACTTCCCGCAGGTACCCGCCGACTGGTACGAGATCTCGACCACCCGCGACTACGGCCGCGTGCGCTCGCTGAACCTGGCACTCGGATTCCCGCCGGGTGTTCCGCAGGGCTGGCAGGTGCGCGTCGCCGACGTGAGTGCCCACGACTCTGCCGCATTCTTCGCGGAACTGTCGGCGCACCTGCATTCGCCGCGCTACCTCTATCAGCATCGTTGGCAGACCGGTGACCTGCTGGTGATCGACAACCAGCGGACGCTGCACGGCCGCACCGCGATCGGGTCCGACGGCGTGCGGCTGCTCTATCGCGGCCAGGTCACTCTGCCGACGGCCGCGTGAGGAGAGACGATGCTACTGACCGAATTCCGTTCCGTGGTGGCCCGCAGGGCCGACGCCCTCGCCGTGATGGTGCCCGACGGCGAGCGCCTGACCTACGGCGAGCTGTCGCTGCGGGTCGACCGTGCCCTCGGCTGGCTGCGGGCCCGGGGCATCGGCGAGGGCCAGGTGGTGGCGACCTGGCTGGACAACGGAATCGACTACGTGGCATTGGTGCTCGCCCTGGCGGGCAGCGGCGCTATGCACGTGCCGATCAGCCGGTCGGCGGCGCCGGAGCACATCGCCTGGCTGGTCGAGCAGACGAAGCCGGCACTCGTCGTCGGCGCGGAGCCGCTGCCGGACGTAGTCGTCGAGCAGGTGACGACCGCAGAGCTGGCGACCGGCTCCGAGCTGATCGGAGCGCGGCCGTTCCCGGCGTACGAGGGCGCGTTCCGGCTGCTGGAGACGTCCGGCTCCACGGGGAAGCCCCGGCTCGTGACCTGGCGTCAGGATGACCTGCTCCACGACCGGCGACAGTGGATCGCCTACACCGCGACGACCGCAGCGGACGTGCTGTTCAACCGCCACACCCTGGACGTCGCACACGGCTGTGACGTTCATCTGTTCCCGGCGCTGCTCTCGGGGGCCCTTTTGGTGCTGGCCGATCCGTCTGCCGCGCCGGACCAGTTGCTGCGGTGGCTGGAGGAGACCGACGCCACCGTGTGCAGCGCGCTGCCGAGGCACTACGAGTTGCTGACGCAGGCGGCACGCGGCCGGTCCGTCGACCTTTCCGCGTTGCGGATGCCGCTCTGCGGCGGTGCGTACCTCAGCGGCCAGGTCGTCGCCGATGCGGCTGAGGTGCTCGGCATCCACATTCGACGCATCTACGGCTCGACCGAGTTCGGCATCATGCTGGGGAACATGGACGATGTCGTGCAGGACACCCGCGGCATGACCCCGGTCACCGGTGTGGAGATCAGGCTCGCTCCCCTCGACGAGGCTTGGCCTTCGATCGGTGAGGTGCTGGCCCGCTCGACGCACACGAGCGTCGGTTACTTCGGTGACCTGGGGGCGACCTCCGCCACGTTCCGCGACGGCTGGTACCACACCGGGGATGTCGCCGAGTTGGACGGCGAGTACCGAATCCTCGGCCGTGTCGCCGACCTGCTCGGCGGCTCGGCCGGGCCGGTGTTCAGCCCGGGCGTCGAGGCCGCGCTGACGGCGGCGTGCCCGGTCACCGAGGCGGCCGTACTGGCACCGCTGCCCGGGGAGACCGAAAGTGGGGCGCTCGTGGTGGCGACCCCCGTGGCCGGAGTCGAGGGCGAGCGCGTACGCGCGGCGATCCGTGCCGTGCTCGAGGACCTGGGTGTGCGGGCGGAGATCGTGCTCGCCGCCACCATCCCCCATACCGCCGTCGGAAAGGTGGACAAGCCCGCCCTGCGCAAGGGGCGGACGGCGCCGAGACGTTGGCGGCCAGGATCCCTGGCCTGATCAGGTCGTGTAGTCGGCGTTGATGCGGATGTAGCCGTCGGTGAGGTCGCAGCCGTAGACGGTGAACGAGCCGGCGGCGATCCCGAGGTCGATGTCAATCATGACCTCTTTGCCGCGCATGTATTCCGCGGCCCGGTCCAAGAGGTCGTCGGCGGAGCTTTCGGGGAACATCAGCAGATCGCCGAAACGGATCGTCACCCGGTCGGGGTCGATGTCGGTCTCGTCCTCCAGCTTGCCGATCGCCATAGCGACCCGGCCCCAGTTCGGATCGGCGCCGTGCACGGCGGTCTTGACCAGCGGCGAGTTCACGACGCTCTTGCCGACCAGCTTCGCCTGCGCGTCGTCGCGGGCACCGCTGACCCGGACCTCGATGAGCTTGCTCGCGCCCTCGCCGTCGGAGGCAATGTCTCTGACCAGGTGCAGGGCCGCCCGGTGCAGCGTCTGCTCGAACTCTCCGAGGTCAATCGGGCCGGCAACGCCGTTCGCGAAGACCGCGGCGGTGTCACTGGTCGAGGTGTCGGTGTCGATGCTGAGCGCGTTGAATGTTCGGTCGACCACCCGGCGGAAAATCGCGTCGAGGTCCTCCCTGCCGACCTGCGCGTCGGTGAAGAAGAACGTCAGCAGCGTCGCCATGTTCGGCTCGATCATGCCGACACCTTTGGCGATGCCGACGATCACGGCGTCACCACAGCGCAGCCGGACCACCTTGTGGCGCGTGTCCGTCGTCATGATCGCGCGCGCACTGGCGTCGAAGTCGGCGGCGGGGAACGGCCACGACAACCCGTCGAGCCCTCCCCGGATCTGCGTCATCGGATAGGGCCGACCGATCACTCCGGTCGAGCCGATCAAGAGCTCGCCGGCGGGGAACCCGGCAGCACTGGCGACCATGCGCTGAATCTCGGCGGCGTTCTCGGCGCCGACCTTCCCGGTCGCGACGTTGGCATTGCGGGAGAGCACAACCATGCCCCGGAAGCTCCCGGCCCCCGCGGACTGCCGACTGAGCTCGACGCTGGGCCCGGCGAACCGGGAGCGCGTGAACACCGCCGCCGATGTCGCGGGAACCTCGGACACGATGACCGTAAAATCGTCACCAACGTCTTTGAGGCCCAGGTTCCTCGTGACGCCACGGAAACCCTTTGGCACAAGAGAAGCCTGCGGCCCGAGAAAATCTTGCGATTCAGCTGTCGACGACATCCGCTCACCAGTTTCATCCGTTGCCGGCATTGTCCCACAGTCGCGTCCGGCGGCCCATCGCGGCGATCCTCGCCAGTACTCCACCGGGGCCCTGGGCAACGCTCATCTCTACGACAACACCGCCACCCTCGCCCGGCAGATCTCCCCGGTCTCGACAAGCCGAGCAGCCAACCACGCAGATCGAGCGGCATCACCTACCAGGTCGAGTTGAACTCACCCGCGCCGGGCGACGAACTTAGCATGCTGTTGGATCGTGTCGACGATGTCGCCGAGATGCCGCGGGCGATTCGAGCCGGGGCCACGGTACGAAGAAGCTGACTCGCCTTTTCCCCACGTCGCGCTCGGGCGACGTGGGGAAAAGGCCGGATCACCCAGGTGGGATCAGATGGTGGGCCGGCACAGCGAGTTCTGGTTGGCGCTACAGTCCGTCAGCTGCAGGGTGTCCACGTGCATGGTCAGGGTCGCCGGTTGCGAGCCACCGGCCGGTGCCACCACGGAGATCTGCACGCTGGCCGCGTTCGGTGGTGCGACCGCCTCGTGGGACCACTCCCACCAGTTGGACGTCAGGCTGAACGGGCTGCTGGGCGATGTGGACAGCAGCGTGCCCGCCGAGTTGTACCACTGCATCCGCAGCGCGGCCGTCCCGGAGTCGGCGCGCAGCCGGACGAAGAACTTGTAGTTGTGCCCGGCCGTCACCGACGGCTTACGGCTCACGATGACCGACTTCTCGGCTGACTGCGGTGAGCTGACGAACTGCAACGAGCGACGGTTGTCAAAGTAGCGGGCGGAAACGCCGGCATACGAGCCCTGCGGTGTCACCGAGATGGCTGCCCCCGATCCGGAGGTGGTGAACCCGGTGGGGTTCGAGGTGCCCGGCGCCTGCGCCTCGATGGTCCGTTCCTGCGCGGTCAGCAGGTCATTGTTGGCACCGACGTCGCAGCAAACCGGCGAGGTGAGCAGCGGGTGAACCGCCGCATTGTTCGTCGTCGTCGACGGATAGTTGTCCACATAGAACCGCGCGCTGGTCTCGCTCGGGTCGTAGTTCTGGCGGTAGCCCATATCGAAGGCCCACCAGTCGCCGGCGCACATCATGATGTCGGGGCAGTACTGCTCGGCCTGCCAGTTGCCGTTGGGGTCCTGCCACACGTGCTCGCTCATGTAGGCGTGACCGGCACCGAGCAGGTGCGCCATCTCGTGCCCGACGACCCCACTGTCCCAGGCCTCAACGATGGAGACGCAGCCGCTACCGCCACTGCTCGGACACCAGTGCGCCGACGCGGACGGCGCGGGGAACTCCGTCAGGACCACATACCAGCGGTTGCTGTCGTCGTACCCCTTGGCCGAAAGCTCGTTCGCGATCGACCAGAAGTCGTTGCTCGTAGTGTCGATCTTCACCGGCGTCACCATCGCCTGCGCGTACTGGTTGTACGTGCTGGTGGTCGTCGACCGGCAGCTCACCTTGTAGTGCTGATCGTAGTTGCTGGCCTGGTCGAGCAGCCAGTCAACGCGATCCATCACGCGAGCGGCGTGCTCGACGTTCGTCGCGTACTGGTTCCCGGTGGAGTTGTTCCACGCATAGATCACCTGCACCGCCGCCGGACTGCTGGCCGGCGGATTCGTCGGGTCGGTGGCGGTCGTGTCGCATCCCGCTCTGGGCAGGCTGGCGTTGTTCGGCTGCGCGTAGGGCAGGGTCGGCTCGCTGCCGAGGTTGGCGGCATAGACCGGTTGCCCGGACGACACCCCCACCAACACAGTCACGAGCAGGGAGGCCAACCCCAGACGGTGACCGCGCCCAGACCAGCGTCCTTTGCCGAGCATACAAATCCTCCCTTGCATAGGTCTTTGTCATGGCGTGTCGTCGGGTATCGGCCTGCCAGTCGCAGCGGACCGATCGGCAATATTGGTCGCCACGTGTCGCATCGACACTCTTCGGCGTGACCAATAGCGGCACCCGGCGGCGCGAAAGGTAATTTCGCGTCCCACACCACGTATCGATGAAGGCTGAAGCTAGCCCTCTTTCGATATCGACCTCAAGGCGACGAGGCCGGTGTTTCTGTTCCGAACAGTCCCGAACGAGTCCCGGAGATCCGTCGGATCACCTATCGCGGGAGGACCAGCGGACACGCCGCTCGGCGTTGTTGAGGCGTACCTGTGGGATCAGATCAGGCCATGGTGCAGCGCCGTGGTGACCGCGGCCGTGCGGTCGGCGACGTCCAGCTTGCCGAAGACGCGTAGTAGGTAGGTCTTCACGGTGGCCTCGCTGATGTAGAGCTCCCGCCCGATGTCGGCGTTGGTGAACCCACGCGCGACCAGGCGCACAACCTCGGTCTCCCGGGCCGAGAGGGCCGGCGGCGCGGGGCGCCGCACCTGCCGCACGAGCGTGGCGGCGACGCTCGGCGCGAGCACCGTCTCGCCCCGGGCCGCGGCCCGGACCGCCTCCGCAAGCTCCGCCGGTGTGGCGTCCTTGAGGAGATAGCCGCTGGCGCCAGCCTCGATCGCCCGCAGGATGTCCCGGTCGGATTCGTACGTCGTGAGCACCACCACCCGGACGCCGGGAACGCGTGTGCGGATCCGCCCGGTCGCCTCGACTCCGTCACCGCCCGGCATGCGCAGGTCCATGAGCACGAGGTCCGGGTGCTGCTCGACGGTGAGCCGCACGTCCTCCGGCCCCGACGACGCCTCGCCGACCACCGTCAGGTCCTCCTCGGCGTCGAGCATGCCGCGCAACCCCATCCGTACGACCGGGTGGTCGTCGACGAGCACGATGCGGATCACGCGGGCACCTCCAGCTCGACGATCGTGCCGCCCGCCGGTCCGCCGTGCACGGTGAGAATGCCGTGCACCTGCTCGGCGTGCGAGCGCATGCCGGCGAGCCCGAACCCATCAGGGCCGTCGGACGCGAACCCGCGTCCGTCATCCCGCACGACCAGGCGTACGCCCCGGTCGTCGTACGCCAGCACCACCTGCGCCTCGGTGGCGTGCGCGTGCCGGCGTACGTTGGTCAACGCCTCCTGGGCGGCCCGCAGCAGGACCACCTCGACCGGTGTGGGCAGCTCCCGTGGCGCCCCGATCACCCGGACGGTGGCGGTCACCCCGGTTTCCTGGCTGAAGTAGGCGGCTCGACGGCGTACCGCGTCGGGCAGCGACCCCGACGCGAGCGCGGCGGGCGAGAGCGCCGCCACCAGGGCCCTTGCCTCGGCCAGGTTCTCCTTGGCGGTGCGGACCGCCAACGCCAGACGCGCGTCGCGCAGCTCCGGGTCATAGGCCTGCAGCAGCGTGACGATGCTCGTGAAGCCCTGCGCGAGCGTGTCGTGGATCTCGCTGGCGAGACGGGCCCGCTCGGCGGAGATCCCCGCGTCGTGCGAGAGGCGGGCCACTTCGGCCCGGCTCGCCTCGAGCTCGTCGATGAGGATGCCGCGCTCCACGTTCTGCCGGATCACGCGCATCGTCCAGAAGCTGACCCAGATGCTCGCCGCCCCGGTGATGACCGCGATCAGCAGATCGGTGGGCACCGCGTGCGGCTCCTCGACGAGGTTGACCGCCGGGGTGACCAGGTTCGCGAGGATCGCCAGCACGATCCCCGCGCGCACGTCCGTGAGCTGGAAGATGAGCGGGATGACCGCGAACAACAGCCAGGTCGCGAAGGGTGCGGCCGCCACCGCGACGACGTAGAACAAGAGGTACGTCAGCAGGACTGCCAGGGCCGCGCGGTCGTCCGCGTTGCGCCGGATCTGCCGCCGACCGACCGTCACGTGCAGCATTGCGATGGCGGCGATGGCAGCCACTGCCAGCCAGCGACGCCACAGCAGGTGATCGTCGATCACCACGGTCGCGACGGCCACTGCTGCCGCGACCAGGCCGAAGTAGGCGTCCCACCAGAACAGGTAACCGGCGTGTGCCTCACCCTGCCTCAGCGATCTCTCTGGTTCCACCGGAAGGTCACCAGGCATAGCACCAATCCGATCACAGTCCAGGCGCCGAGTACCAACGCCGTGCGGCCGAGCTCCCACCGGCCGTTGGCCTCCAGTGCCCTCATGCTGTCGGGCAGAAAGACGTAGCGGAAGCCCTGACTCATCCATTTCACGGGAAAGAACGAGGCCACCACGATCAGCCAGTGCGGCAACTGCGTGATGGGGTGGATGAAGACGCCGGAGATGAATTGCAGCGCGACCACCGGCACGTTGAGGATCGTGCCCGCCGTGCGCGCGTGCGTGACCATCGCGCTGACCGCCACGCCGAGCAGCCCGCACGACGCGGTCGACAGCAGGAAGAGCCAGCCGAAGGTGAGCCAGTGCGACGCGTCGGGCAGCGGTATGCCGAAGACGAGCGCACCTACGCCGACCAACACGACGACCTCGGCGATGCTGAGCACGAGGACCAGCACAAGCTTGCCGATCAGATACGCGGCCGCCGGGAGCGGCGTGCCGCGTAGTCGCTTGAGCGTGCCGTCCTCGCGGTCCATCGCCAGCCCCGAGCCCATTGTCACGAACGCGGTCGACAACGCGCCGTATGCGATCATGCTGGCGGAATAGACCTGACTCGCGCTGACGCCGCTCCGGTCGTCGCCGTCGTCGAAGATGGTCCCGAACAGCAGCAGAATCATGGCCGGAAACGCGAATGTGAACACCACGGCGGTGCGGTCGCGCAGAAACATGAGCAGCTCGACGCGCCCTCGACTCAGGCCGCTTGCCAGGGTGGACGGAAGGGTGGCCGACGGCAGTACGGCGGTCATTCCCCCGCTCCGATCAGGGTCAGGTAGACGTCTTCGAGGGTCGGCCGGGTGACCGTGAGGCTGCTCAGGTCGGCGTCCTCGGCGACCAGCCTGCGGACCAGATCGGTCGGATCGGTCACCTTCTCCACGCGCGGCTCGCCGTTCTCCCGCCAGCTCACCGTGGCGGTGCCGACCGTGCCGCGACCGCCGAGCGTGGCGGGAGTGCCCTCGGCGACGATGCGACCGTCGGCGAGCACCGCGAGCCGGTCGGCCAGGGCCTCGGCCTCCTCGAGATTGTGGGTGGTGAGCAGGATCGTGGTGCCGTCGGCGACGAGCGAGCGCATCAGCTCCCGGACCTGCCGGCGCGCCTGCGGGTCGAAGCCGGTCGTGGGCTCGTCGAGGAAGAGCAGATCCGGGCGTCCCACGATGCCGAGCGCCACGTCGACGCGGCGGCGCTGCCCGCCGGAGAGCGTACGGATCCTGCTGTCGCGCTTCCCGGTCAGACCGACCAGCTCAATCACCTCGTCGGCCGGCCGTGGGTCGGAATACAGCCCGGCGATGTGCCGTACCAGTTCGCGGACCGTGAGGTCGGCCGCGTCGTCGGCGTTCTGCGTGACGATCCCGATCCTCGCCCGCCACGCGCGCCCCGCGGCGCCCGGGTCCTCGCCGAGAACACGGACATCGCCCGCGTCGCGGCGGCGGTGTCCCTCAAGTATCTCCACTGTGGTGGTCTTGCCCGCTCCGTTGGGGCCGAGCAGCGCGAAAGCCTCGCCCCGGGCGACCGTGAGATCGACGCCCCACACCACGTCGTGTCCCTGATAGGCCTTGCGAAGGCCGATGGCCTCGATGGCTGTCATACCGTCGACGGTGCCGGTCGCAGCCCTTCCTGCGGAACGACCGCTCGACCGTCAGCGACTGTCCATCGAACGGTGGACAGCACGGGGACAGGGACCTCGTTGGTGTGCGCTGGCGCCGATGGGCGTGCCGATGAGTCATTGCCTCCCAGGCGCGCCGTCGCCTGGCCGGCGATGCTGACAACTGTTGAGCCGCAACGAGACCCCGCTATCCTGCTGGGGCCTTGATTGACGATTAAGGAGCTGCAAATGCGCCTCGCCATGGTCACGGTCCCCGCTTCGCCGCGAGAGCACACCGCGCACTGATCGCTCACCGCCGGAGTGACAGAGCCGGCGGTGCGGTGCTCCTCGCCGCGGAGCGGTCCTTCAGACCGTCTCCCCTTTCTTGGCTCGAGGAGCTCTTTTGCGTTCCCTTGTATCCGCGCGCCTTGGCGCGGACTTCACCAGACTCTGGACCGCCTCGGCGGTGTCCAACATCGGCGACGGCGTCACCATGGCCGCCGGCCCGCTGCTGGTCGCCTCCCTCAGTGACAGCCCGGCCCTCATCGCCGGAGCTGCCTTCGCCCAGCAACTGCCCTGGCTGCTGTTCGCCCTGATCAGCGGCGCCTACGTCGACCGGCTCGACCGGCGTCAGCTGGTCGTAGCCGTCAACCTGGTACGCGCTGTCGCCCTGGCCGGGTTGGCGGCCACCATCGCGACCGAGACCGTCACCGTGCCCATCATCTACCTGGCGCTCTTTCTCCTCGGCACCGGAGAGACCCTCGCGGACACCGCCATGGGCGCCCTGCTCCCGTCGGTGGTCGCACCCGAGAAGCTGCCCAGCGCCAACGCCCGGCTCTACGCAAGCTTCACCATCGGCAACCAGTTCATCGCCAAGCCGTTGGGCGCGTGGTTGTTCGTCATCTCCGCCGCCACACCGTTCGGCCTCGACGCGTTCACGTTCGTCGTGGCGGCGGCTCTGATAGCCGGTATCCGACCGGTTCCCGCACCGGCGCAACCCGAGCCGCAGGCCTCGTTACGCGACGAGATCGCCACCGGAGTGCGGTGGCTGTGGCGGCACCGGCTGCTGCGAACCCTCGCCGTCACCATGGGCGTGGGCAACATCGCGTTCGGTGCCGCGTTCGCGGTGTTCGTTCTCTACTGCCAGCAACGGCTGGACCTGTCCGACGTTGGTTACGGCTTCCTGCTGACCGCCTTCGCGGTCGGCGGCCTGTTTGGTACGACAGTCGCCGCCACGCTCACCCGAGCCTTCGGAAGCGCCGCGGTGCTACGTGCCGGCTTGGTGATCGAGGTCGTCACGCACGTGACCCTGGCGACCACGACGACGCCGTGGGTGGCCGCGGTCATCCTGGTCGTGTTCAGCATTCATGCCATGGTCTGGGGCATCACCGTCGCCTCAGTTCGGCAGCGGGCGGTGCCCGAACAGTTGCGCGGTCGGGTCGGCAGCGTGTACGCGCTGCTGGACCTCGGCGTAGCCGCGTTGGGCTCTCTCCTCGGCGGTCTGTTCGCCAGCGTCTGGGGTATCACCACCCCCTTCTGCATCGCCGCCGCAGTGATGACAGCGATCACCACCCTCGCTTGGCGCCGACTGAGCGAAGCAACCCGCTGACCATCCCGCCCGGCCCTGAACAGCGGTGTTCCGGTGTTCAGGGCCGGGTGCCCACTTGATGCGGTCAGGCGGCGGCGCGACGGTCCGTGTCGTCCGGTGCGTCCGCGAGACCCGCGTAGCGACCCCGGTGGTAGAGCAACGGAGAGCCAACGTCGGCATGCCGGAGCAGTTCCGGCTCGGCCAGCACGATCACGTGATCGCCGACGACCACCCGGTCGACGACCCGGCACACCAGCCAGGCCAAGGTGCCGTCGAGGATCGGCAGCCCGTTCGGCCCGGGCCGCCAGCGGGTCGGAGCGGCGAAGCGGTCGATGCCGCTCGTGGCGAAGGTCTGGGCCAGGTCCTGCTGGCCGTGGGCGAGCAGGTGCACCGCCACGTGCCGTGCCTGCGCCAGCGTCGGCCACGTGGACGAGCCGAGGTTCAGGCAGAACGAGACGATCGGCGGCGTCAGCGACACCGACGTGAACGATGTCGCGGTGAAGCCCACCGGCGGCGCGCCGGGGGCGGTGACCACCGTGACGCTGCTCGCCTGGTGGCGCAGCAGGCTGCGCAGCGCGTCGACGTCGGCGTCGGTCGGGTCGTCGGTGGACGAGGGCATGGCGTTCCTCCCGAGGGGTGAGGGCACGGAGCGCTAGGAACGGGCGGCGAGGTCAGCCGTCAGCCGCTCGAACGGGATCTTCTCGCCGGCCTCGTTGGCGACCGGCAGCCGGTGGAGGTGCCGGACGCGAGCCGGCGGGACGACAACCGGCCGACAGGGGATCGCCTGCTCAGGCCGGAACGATCGCCACACGACAGAGCTGCGCGGCGACCCGCATCAGGTCGACGACCCGGCGGGAGGTGAACAGCCGACCAAGCAGCATGGATCGATTTTCCTACCAACAAAGTAGGATTTCAAGTCCTTGGTTGAGTATCCCTGGAGGCGGACGGTGAGTGAAACACCTGTGTCGAAGCGGTCGGCGCCATTGCGAAAGCTCGGCTTCCTGACCATCGGCCTGTTCGACGAGGCCGACCCTCGCACCGGCCACGAGGCGACACTCCAGCTCATCGAGCTGGGCGAGCAACTCGGCTTCGACAGCACCTGGGTACGCCACCGCCACCTCCAGTACGGCATCTCCTCACCGATCGCCGTCCTGGCGGCGGCCTCACAGCGGACCCGGCACATCGAACTCGGCACCGCGGTCATCCCGCTCGGCTGGGAGAATCCACTCCGGCTGGCCGAGGACCTGGCCACGGTCGACATCCTCTCCGGCGGCCGCCTCAACCCCGGCGTGAGCGTGGGCCCACCGATGCACTACGACCGCGTCCGCCGTTCGCTCTACCCGGACACCGCCGACGCGGAGGATTTCAGCTACACGCGGGTACGACGGCTGCTCGGCCTCGTTCGCGGCGAGCCGGCCAGCGACGTCGAGGGCTTCGAGGGTTTCGAGCAGTTCTCCCGCCGGGTGCAACCGCACTCCCCCGGCCTGGCCGCCCGGATGTGGTACGGCGCCGGCAGCCTCAGCTCCGCTCGCTGGGCCGGCGAGCACGGCATGAACCTGCTCACCAGCAGCGTCGTCAAGGCCGAGGACTCCACCGATTTCGCCGAGATCCAGCTCTCGCACATCCGGACGTTCCGCGCCCACCACCCGGACGGCGAACGGGCCCGCGTCTCGCAAGGGCTCGTCGTCATCCCCACCGACACCGCCACCCCGACCCAACGCGCCCGCTACGAGGAGTACGCCCACCAACGCACGCCTCGAACGGCGTCACCCCAGGGTCCGGCCCGGATGATGTTCGCCCCCGACCTCGTCGGCCCGTCGGAGCTGATCGCCGAACGGCTGCTCGACAACGTCGCGTTCCGCGAGGTCGACGAGGTCGCGTTCGCCCTGCCCTTCACCTTCACGCCAGCCGACTACGCGCAGATCCTCAGCGACATGGCGACCCGCCTCGGCCCCGCGCTCGGGTGGCACCCCAGCCGCTGACTGGCGGCCGCGTGCAGGCGGGTCTCTTATCCGTTCGCCGGCACCCGGCTCCAGATGTCGTTGCACTCGGCGCAGACGGCCTCGGGGATCCATCCGATCCGAATGAGCCCCGCGAAGACCGCACAGCCCACGCAGAACGCGAACACGGATTCGAGTGTCGCCGCCACGATCACCACGCCGAGGACGAGGTATGCCGCGAGGTGCTGCCCGAACCCGAGCGCCAGCACAGCGGCGGTCAGGGCCAGCACAGCCCCGATCCCCTGGGCGAACCGCTTGGGCGGCCCGGCGACGAGCTTGGCCCGCACCGGTAGCCGCGGCGTGATCACCCGCGTGGCGAGCAGGCCGAGCGGGCTGAGTGTGGGGCCGGTGAGCACCCGCGCGACGAACCCGTACGCGATCAGCGCGCACATCCAGGGCTGGTCCAGCACGATCGTCACCGTCGACAGGATGACCACCCCACCGGCCACGAGTCGGGCGGATACCTCGTTCACGGGGTTGGGGAAGCTGAACAGCGCGCTGGCCATGGCGGAATGCTACCTACAATTCCCATAGATTGAGCAGCCTATAACTGCCGGCGGCGGCCTGACCCGAGCCGTCATTCTTTCCCAGTGCTGTCCCGGCCCGGTCCAAAGACTGCCGGGCCGGGACAGCTGAGGCATCGCACGCAAGCCATCCAGCGAGGTGCGGCGTTGATCTCAGGCAGCGCTGCGGGCGACCGCTTCCCGCACGGCGTTCAGTCCGTCCGCCTGCGTGACGATCGGGCGGTATCCGAGTTCGGCGACGGCCTTGTCGGTCCGTAGCGTGCAGGTCTGCTCGAGGAACCAGCGCGCGGGGACGGGAATCACCTTGGCCGCGGTGCCGGCGTCGATGTCGGGGATCGTGGCGTCGACTCCGTAGATCGCGAAGGTGCTCTCGAGGAAGTCGCGGAGGGCCACGCGGTGCTGATCGGTGATGAAGTAGGCCTGACCCGGCCGGCCGCGCAGCCAACCTAGGACAAGGCCCTCGACCGCGTTGTCGACGAACGTGACGTCGGTGCTCTGACGGCCACCCTCGACCCAGGCGAATTCGCCGTTGCGGGCCGAGCGCACGAGACCTTCGACGAGAGAGCTGTCGGGGCCCCAGACGAACCGCGGCCGGATCGACACCGTTGCGAAGCTCGGCGCGTTCGCGCCCAGAACCAGTGCCTCGGCTTCCGCTTTCGTCGCGCTGTACGCGGCTTCCGAGTCCGGTCGCAGGGGCGCGGTCTCGTCGATGTCGACGAGCGGCTCACCGGCCAGGAGTGCGGCTTCGCTCCCGGCGTGCACGAAGCGGGTCACCCCGGCCTGCTGAGCCGCCTGCAGGGCGGCACGCGTGCCGCCCACCGTCACCAGTTCCTGACGCTCCCGATCGGCGGTGATGTCCGTCTCCGCCGCCAGGTGGAAGAGCACCTCGCTGCCCTCGACGCCGGCGCGCCAGGTGTCGGGATCGGTCAGCTCGCCGCGCACCGGCTCGGCGTCCAGCGCGGCCACCGCGTTGGCCGCCGTCGCGCTGCGGACCAGGGCTTTGACCGCGTGTCCGTCGGCCACGAGCCGCCTGATCAGACTCCGGCCGATGAAACCGGAACCGCCTGTCACGAAGGTCTGTGCCATGTCGTTCTCCTTGGAGGTCGTGGTCCTTGCTCGATTCAGCAACCGGCAACTCGGCCTACTTCCCTCAGCACCATTTATCTTTCAACGGCCCGCGATAAGATTTCCGAATGGCAACGCTGCGTGCCCTGGAGTGTCTGGTCGCGGTCGCGGACACCGGGTCGATCACCGAGGCGGCCCGGTTGCTGCACTCCTCGCAGCCCGCGGTGTCCCAGCAGATCGCCGTGCTGGAGCGCGAGACCCGTACGCCTCTGCTGCAACGGGGGGCACGTGGCACCTCGCTCACGCCAGCCGGTCGCGCCGCCGTCGCGGACGCCCGCCGAGCGATCGACGCGGCTGCGTCAGCGATCCGCTCGGCCCGGGCCAGGGGCGAGGCGAAGGGAGGGTCGCTGCGCCTGGTCTGCGCCCAGAGCTTGACCGTGCCGCTGCTCGCGCCGGTGATCCGCGCCTGGCACCGGCACCACCCCCAGGTGGCGATCGACCTCCGCGAGGCGGTCGTGTCGGACGGCCTGTTCGGCGCCATCAACGGCGGGGATGTCGACATACTGGTGCTGGCCGGCCCGGTGGACGACCGTTTCACGTCCACGGTTCTCGGCGCGGAGGAGATCGTACTGACGGCCCCTCGTCATCATCCGCTGGGCGAGCGGGGATCGGTGCGGCTTTCCGAGCTGGACGGTGAGGAGTTGGTGCACTTCGCGCCGGAAAACGGCTTGAGTGGCTGGCTCGACCGGTCACTCGGCGCAGCCGGGATCCGCCTGAAGCCGGCACTGAGAACCGCCGTCACCTCTGCGGCACCCCAGCTGGCGGCGGCCGGACTGGGCGTCGCGATAACCCCCGTCAGCGCCGTCAGCGCGGGCTTTCCGGGCGTGGTCCGCTCCTTTTCGCCCCGCTGGACCCGGGAGCTGGTGGCGGTGACTCCGGGAGAGCCCGACCCGCTCGCGGCCCGCTTCATTGCCGACCTGCGTGCCCGCGGGGTGCGCGTGCCCCGCGATGTGAAGAGCCAACTCGAACCTGCTCAGTAACGCGCCGGGAGTCGCGGGTAACAGGAACCCTGGCCAGAGGGACTTGAGCCTCAGTCGTACGACCGCCTCCTCCGTCGACCGACCGCACCCGATCATCACCGGGTCGCCGACTCGCCGGCCGGCATGCGACGCTCAAGGTCCGCAACCAACGGGCCACGCCGGGTGGCCGCCGGACACTACCCGCCATAGCCGCACAATCCCTGGCATGACAGCACTGCATCCCCAACCCCACACCCCTTGTGCCCGGAGGAACGCAGACCATGGACCACGCATCCCCGCTCATCCAGGAGCGGAGTGCCCCGCCGGCCACGCTGGTGATCTTCGGTGCCTCCGGTGACCTGACCCGGCGCAAGCTGCTGCCCGCGGTAGAGAGCCTGGCTCGGCACGAGCGACTCCCGGACCAGTTCGCGCTCGTCGGTGTCGCGCGCACGTCAATGACCGACGAGCAGTTCGCCGAGAGCGCACTCGGCGAACATGCCGTCGCCAGCAAACGCCAACTCCAGGGCGGCGTGCGGTATGTGTCCGGCGGCTACGACGACCCGGATACCTACAAGCGGCTCGTGGAGACCCTCGACGAGCTCGACGCACAGCGGGGCACGTCCGGCAACCGGCTCTTCTACCTGTCGACCCCGGCCGGGGCCTTCGAGCCGGTGATCAACGGACTGGCCCGAGTCGGGCTCAACCAGCCACGCGAAGGCTCATTCTCCCGCCTGGTCATCGAGAAGCCGTACGGGCGAGACCTGGTCACGGCCCGCGAACTCGATGGCGTCGTGCACAGCGCATTCGACGAGCACCAGGTCTTTCGTATCGATCACTACCTGGGCAAGGACACCGTCCAGAACGTGCTGGCGCTGCGTTTCGCGAACTCGATCTTCCAGCCCATCTGGGATCGCTCCTGGGTCGACCACGTGCAGATCACCGTCGCCGAGACCCTCGGCGTCGGCAGCCGCGGCGGCTTCTACGAGGACGCCGGCGCGATGCGGGACATCGTGCAGAACCACGTGCTCCAGGTCCTCGCGCTGGCACTGATGGAGCCGCCGGCCTCATTCGAGGCTGAGGGCCTGCGCAACGAGAAGGTGAAGCTGCTGCAGGCGATCCGCCTCCCCACCGACCGGGACATCGCCGAAGCCGCGGTCCGGGGTCAGTACACCCGGGGTGGCACCCGCGAGGAGCTGATGGCCGGCTACCGCGAGGAGGCCGGCGTCGATCCCCTGTCCCGGACCGAGACCTACGCCGCCATGCGGCTCAACGTGGACAACTGGCGCTGGGCCGGGGTGCCGTTCTACGTACGCACCGGCAAGCGCCTGCCGGCCCGGCTCACCGAGGTGGCACTGCAGTTCCAACGGCCGCCGCACCTGCCGATCCCGACCGATCAGCTCACCGGCCTCGATGCTGACGCGCTGATCCTGCGGATCCAGCCGAACGAGGGCATCTCGCTGCGCTTCGGCGCCAAAGTTCCGGGCCACTCCTTCCGGGTCCGCACCGCCACCATGGAGTTCTCCTACGACCAGACGTTCGTCGAGGAGTCCCCGGAGGCGTACGAGCGGCTACTCCTGGACGCGCTGATCGGTGACGCGTCGCTGTTCATCCGCAGCGACGAGGTGCAGCAGTGCTGGAGGATCGTCGACCCGATCATCGACAACTGGGCAAAGGACGAGTCTCCGATACCCACCTACGAGGCCGCCTCCTGGGGCCCGACCGACGCCGACCGGCTCATCGGCCGAAATGGCCGCAAGTGGCGCAACTCCGCGTGACCCTGCCAGCAGAGGCGTGACCCTGCCACGAGAGGACGGACCGATCCGTCGGTCCCGGCGCGCCCGGACACCCGCGGTCAGCCGAGGGCGAGCGGCAGTGACGCGGCCAGCCCGCAGGCTGGTCGGGGCGGGCGGGCCGACCACCTCCGGGTGGTCGGCCCGCCGGCCGGACGGCCGCTACAGCCGTACCGTCACCCCGTACTCCGTCAGCCAGGTGTCGAGCTGGAGCACCATCTCCATACTGGCGCGTTCCACCCAGGCGAAGGCGCCCGACGGCGCGTTCCCCCCTGCGGACACCGCCGCCGCGGCCTCGGCGTCGAGCAGTGGCGTGACCGCCGCCGACCGGTCGGCGACCAGTTCCCGGAACCGGGCCCGGACCAGTTCCCCGTAGGCGGCGTCCTGGGTCGTCGGATAGGCGCTCTTGCGTCGGGTCAGCACCGCCTCCGGCAGCAGGTCCGCCACCGCGGCGCGGAGCAGGGACTTCTCCTGCCCGTCGACGCGCTTCAACGCCGCCGGCACGTTGTAGACGTACTCCACCAGCCGGTGGTCGCAGAACGGCGCGCGCAACTGCACCGCGCTCGCCATGCTCATCCGGTCGGCCCGGTCGAGGTGGGTGGGCGCCCACCGGGTCAGCGCGAGGTAGGTCACCTCACGCGCCCGGCGTTGATCGGCGCTCTCTCCGTCGAGGTGCGGCACCTCCCGCAGCGCATCCCGGTAGTGCTCGTCCGCGTACCCCAGGAAGTCGAGCTCCTTGCGCAGGGTGCGGTCGATGAACGAGCAGCCCAGCCCGCCGGCGGCGGCGTTGTGACCGCGTTCGAACGACACCCACGGGAAGGTGGTTGAATTGCTGTGATTCGGGTCGTAGGCCCAGAAATATCCGTTGAACACCTCGTCGGCGGTCTCCCCGGACAGCACCGCGGTCCGGCCCTGCTCGCGCAGCGACCGGAAGAACGACAGCAGCGAGACGTCCATGTCGCCCAGCGGCGACGGCACGTCCTGGCTGAGCATGGCGGCCCGGTGCACCTCCCGGTCGGCCAGCGCCGGCGTGTCCAGCAGCACCTCGGTGTGCCGGGTCCCGACGTGCTCGGCGACCAGTTGGGCGTACGGGGCGTCCGGGGTGGCCCGCATGCTCGGGTGCGGCTCGAAGGTGGCGGTGTAGCCGACGAAGTTCACCGAGTACGTCCGCAGCGGTTCCGCGCCGTCCCGGCGCGGCGAACTTGCGGCCAGTGCCGTCAGCGCACTCGAGTCGATGCCGCCGGAGAGCATGGCGTCGACGGGCACGTCGCCGGCGAGGTGGGAGTCGACCGCCTCGGTCAACAACTGCCGTACCCGGGCCACGGTGGTGGTCAGATCGTCCTCGTGCGGCCTGGCGGCCAGCGCCCAGTACCGGCGCTCCGTGGTGCCGGAGCGGTCCGTCCGCACCAGGTGGCCGGGACGCACCTCGTGGAGTCCACGGAACACCGCGGCCCCCGGCTTGCGGCCGTGTGCGAACAGCTCACGCAGCCCGTCGGTGTCCACCACCGCCTCGACCGACGGGTGCGCGAGCAGGGCCTTGGGCTCGGAACCGAACACCATCCCCACGTCGCTCTGCGTGTAGCAGAGCGGCTTGACGCCGAGACGGTCCCGGATCAGCAGCAGCCGTTCCCGGCGGACGTCCCAGACCGCGACCGCGAACATGCCCTCCAGCCGGGTCGCGAACTCCTCGCCCCACTCCAGGTAGGCCCGCAACGCGACCTCGGCATCACCGGCGCTCCGAAACTCGTGCCCCCGGCCGCGCAGTTCCTGGCGTAGTTCCCGGTGGTTGTAGACCATGCCGTCGAGCAGCAGCACCGCCTGACCCTCGGCGACCGCCGGCTGGCGCCCGCCGGCCCGGTCCACGACGGCGAGCCGCCGGTGCGCCAGCACCGCGTGCCGCGACGCCCACTCCCCGACGTCGTCGGGGCCCCGGTGCCGCACGGCGTCGGCCATGGCACGCACCGCCGGCAGCTCACCGAGCAGCTCGCGATCGAACGCCACCCAACCCGCAATCCCGCTCATTCCGTTCCCTCCTCCTCCAGCTCCACCTCGACCAGCGACAGGCCGAAGTGGTCCACGGCATGGCGTACCTCATCGAGGGTCGGTTCCCGGTCGACGCTGACGAGGATCCCCAGCCGGCGCGGCCCGTCCGCGAGGCCGTACCGACGCAGCAGCCGCCAGTACCCGTCTGCGGTCCGCTCGGCGGAGGTCACCAGCCGCAGCCGGGCCGTCCGGCGGCGACCGCGCCAGGTCACCTCGGCGGGCGTGCCGCCGGCGAAGTTGTGCCGCCACGGGCTGCCGGTGGCGACGACGAGATCGTCGCCGAGCCGGTGCAATCCGACGGGTACGTCGAAGCGGCGGCCGGTGCGGCGGCCGCGGAAGTGCAGCAGCACGAGCCGCTCCCCCACCGGCCCGGGATCCGGCCGGGACAGCAGGGCCCGCATCCGGTCGTCGGTGTCGGACTGTCCGGCACGGTCCGGGGTGGCCCGCCGCACCGCCGTCGCGCGCGTGGTCACGGCAACACCCCCGCGACGGCGGCGAGCAGGCACGCGGTCATAGCCAGTCCGGTACGGAGCAGGTGCCAGCTCCGCCACTGTCGGCGGGGGTCGTCCCACCCCGGCCCCACGTCCTCGGGCCGGGTCCGCTTGACCCGCCGGTTGATGGGCACGTTACCGCCCTGCGAGACGGCGGCGACACCTGCCATGCAGATCGCGGCCGCAACGTAGAGCGACGCCTGCCGCGCGTCGTGGGCGCGGACGGCCAGCACGACCGCGGACAGCACCGCCACCGCGGTGATCCAGGGCATCACCCGGTCGTACCGGCGGCCGAGCAGCGTGTGCGCCCACACGTACCGGTCGGCCGGCATCGCGAGCAGTGCCGGCACCACGCTGAGTGCCACCGCGAACAGCACGCCGGCGACGAGACCCGTGCCCACCAGCACGACGACGCGCAGCAGACCTGTCAGCAACTCCATTCGTCCTCCTCCTCGCCCGGCCTCCGCCGGGTCGGGAGACCGGCGATGTCCCGAACGTCTCAGGCCGGGCTCGGGCGGCACTCGGGCCGCACTCGAAGGCGACTGGACCTACCCGCCGGAATCGACCGAGCCTCGAGTCCGTCGCGATTGGCTCCGCACGCCCTACCGGTACATGACGCGAAGGAGCACCCCTTGATCGACGACGAGACGCCCGTCCTCATCGTGGGCGGCAGCATGGTGGGACTTGCCTCGGCGCTCTTCCTCGCCCACCAGGGCATCCGGCCGCTTCTCGTGGAGCGGCACGCGCAGATCTCCGCCCATCCCCGGGCACAGGCGGCCAGCCCGCGCACGATGGAACTGTTGGACGGCCTGGGCATCGGCGACGCGGTGCGCGCGGTGGAGACCCCGCACGCGCGCTACGGCGACGTGCTGCAGGCGGAGAGCCTGGCCGGGGCCGAGTTGAACCGGTTCGACGGCCCGTTCCGGCACGACACGCACGGTGTCAGCAACACCGGTTGGACCCTGGTGGGGCAGGACCGGTTGGAGCCGGTGCTGCGCCGGCACGCCGAGGAGCTGGGCGCGGACGTCCGGTTCGGCACCGAGCTGCTGGACCACCGGCAGGACGCCGACGGTGTCACGGCGCGGATCCGCCGGGTCGCGGACGGCGTCGAACGCACGGTCCGGGCGCGGTACCTGATCGCCGCGGACGGCAATCGCAGCGCCATCCGCACCGGGCTGGGGATCGGCACCCACGGTCGCGGCACCTTCGGCCGCCAGATGATCATCCTGTTCCGCGCGGACCTCGAACGGTACGTCGACGGCCGCAAGTTCTTCCTGTGCTTCGTGAGCAACCCGGTGGTGCACGGTGTGCTCGGTCAACTCGGCGCCTCGGGCACCGACCGCTGGTGCCTCGCGCCGAGCCTGCGCCCGGACGAGACCCACCTGGACTACACGCCGGAGCGGTGCCTGGACCTGGTGCGCGCCGCAGTCGGCGACCCGGCGCTGTCCGCTTCCATCGAGGACGCCTCCAGCTGGGAGATCGCCGCGCGGATGGCCGACCGGTTCACGTCCGGCCCAGTGTTCCTGGTCGGGGACGCCGCCCACGTGCTGCCGCCGACCGGCGGCTTCGGCGGCAACATGGGGATCCAGGACGCGCACAACCTGGCCTGGAAGCTCGCCCTCGTGCTGGGCGGCACCGCCGGCCCCGGCCTGTTGGACAGCTACGAGGCCGAACGGCTTCCGGTGGCGGAGTTCACCACGGAACAGGGGGTGATCCGCTACCTGCAACGCAGCGGGCTGGACCCGGAGACCGCCGCCCGGCACCAGCCGGAGGCGACCGTGCTGTTCGGACACCGGTACCGATCCCGGGCGGTGGTGGGGGCCGACGACGACCCGGGGACCGTGGAGGATCCGCGACAGGCATCGGGCCGACCCGGCACCCGGGCCACCCACCTGACCGTCCGCCACGAGGGTCGGGAGACAACCGTGGCGGAGCTGGTGAACCGGGATTTCGCGCTGCTCACGACCCCGAGCGGCCGCGCCTGGCTGGACGCGGGCGAGCAGGTCTGCGCGCGGCTCGGGCTGCCCATAGACCAGCACGTGGTCGACCCGGGCCCGGACGCGACCCTGACCGAGCCGAGCGGCACCTTCACCGAGCGGTACGGGATCGGGGCCAGCGGCGCGGTGCTCGTCCGGCCGGACGGTTTCGTGGCGTGGCGGGCGCCCGAGCTGACCGAGGACCCGGTCGCGACGCTCGCGGCGGTCTTCGACGAGGTACTCGCCCGCTGACCGGCGTCGGCCCCCTCCCGCACTCGGGAGGGGGCCGGCAGGCGCGGGTCAGACAGCCAGCACGGTCCGCAGCGCCCGCGCCAGCGCACCGACCGGGTCGACCGGGAAGTCCGGCGTCCGCCAGGCGACGAAGCCGTCCGGACGGACCAGCGAGGCGCCGCCGGGACCCGTCCCGTAACGCGCGTCGAACTGCCCACCGGGGTCGCGCAGCGTACCCGGCTCCCCGACCGTGTGGACCTCCACCGGTACGCCGAGTTCGGCCTCGACCGCCGCGGCCGCCGCCGCCCAGTCCCCGCCACCGGGCCTGGCCAGCAGGACGAAGCCACGGCCGAACAGGTCGATCGTCGAGCGCGGGCTGCCGTCCTCGTGGAGGACGACGTGCGGCGCCCGGGCACCGGGGCGTCCGGTGGGCCGCTCCGGATCCTCCAGGAGCGCACCGGCGGCGCCCTCCCCCACGAACGCGCCCGCCGGGTACCGGTAGCCGAACGTCATGGTCTCCTCGCTGACCATCTCGGCCGCGACGTCCGAGAGTTGGCTGCCCTCGCGGACGGCGAAGCGCAGCATCGCCTGCCGTACCGTCTCCTCGGCGACCGGCCGGCGCTCGGTGTCGTAGCTGGCGAGCAGCCCCGCTCCGGCCCGGCCGCGGTGGACCAGCGCCAGCTTCCAGGCCAGGTTGTAGGCGTCCTGGATGCCCGTGCTGGCGCCGAACGCCCCCGTCGGCGGCATGACGTGCGCCGCGTCGCCGGCGAAGAACACCCGCCCGTCCGACATCCGGTCGGCCACCTTGGCGGAGATGTCCCACGCGGGCATGCCGGTGTGCTCGATCCCGACGGCCAGGTCCGGGATGCCGACGGCCGCCCGGGCCAGCCGGACGCACCGCTCCTCGTCGAAGTCCTCGGCCCGCTCACCCCGATCCGGGAAGAACGAGACGTTGAAGACCCAGCGCTTCTCGTTGTCGATCGGGATGATGGTGCCGCGCACCTCGGGATTGTTGACGTACGCGGCGATGATCCGGCGGTCGCGCAACGCGGGTTCCAGGTCGGCCTGGAAGAAGAAGCTGACCAGGTTGGTGATCGTGCCACGGCCGTGGTGCCCGACGCCGAGCAGCTCACGCATCGGGCTCCGGCTCCCGTCCGCGGCGACGACGTACTCGGCGAGGACCTGCCGGCTGACGCCGGTGCCCCGGTCGACCAGCGTGACCAGCACGCCGCCGTCGACCTCGGCGAGGGCGGTCACCTCGGTGTGGAACCTGACATCCGCGCCGACCTCGACGGCCCGCCGACGCAGGATGGGCTCCAGCTGGTTCTGGTCGATCAGCGTCCAGCCCGTCGGGCTGATCCGGTCGATGGCCGCCGGGGAGGCGTTCGGCATCCGTACCCGCTCGCGTCCGGCCAGTGTCTCGACATGCACCAGGTCGGTGTTGCCGGAGATCGGGGACCGGCCGGCGCGGACGGCCGCCTCCATGTCGACGGCGCGGTACAGCTCCATGGTCCGCGGGTTGATGGCCCGGGCCTTGGGGTGGGTGGAGGTGTCGGGGTGTCGTTCGACCAGGGTCGGGGTGACCCCGTGCCAGGCCAGGAACACGGCGGCCGACAGGCCGGCCAGCCCGCCGCCGACGATGAGCACAGGTACTTTCTCGTCGTACACTTCTGTCCTTCCGGTACGGGCCGGTTCAGCGGCGGCCGACGACCAGGGTGTGAGTGGTCAGGAGCGGCTGGTCGGTGAGGTCGGTGAACCCGGCGGCGCGCAGCCAGTCGCGGCAGTCGGCCAACCGGTACTCGCCGCCGGTCGGGCTCACCAGGCGCATGTGCAGGCTGCTGAGCAGCCGGTCCGGATCACGGCGGGCGTCGTCGATCATGCGGTCGTAGACCAGCACCGCACCGCCGGGACGGACCGCGCGGTGGACGCGGCGGAGCAGTTCCCGGGACCGCTCCGCGTCGAACCCGTGCAGGATGTGACCCAGGACCACCACGTCGGCCGAGGGAATCGGGTCGGCGAAGAAGTCCCCGTCGACGAAGCGGATCCGCTCCGCCAGCCCCAGCCGCGCGACGTGCTCGTCGAACAGCGGCCGGGTCCGGGGAAGGTCGAAGCAGACGGCGTCGAGGTGCGGGTGGGTGGTGGCGAGGACCGCCGCGAGGTTCCCGCGGGCGCCGCCGAGGTCGACGAACGAGCGGTAGCGCGACCAGTCGACGGCGTTCGCCAGCTCCGCGCCCATCCGGTTGCTGAACGCGTCGAGCCCGGACAGGAACCGCTTCATCTTCGCCGGGTCCTTGTGTTTGTCGCCGACGAAGCCGCCCTTGTCCGGATCCAGGTGCTGGGCCTCGCCGCTGCGTAACGCCTCGGTCAGCCGGCTCCACGTGCCGTACAACGTCTCATTGGTCAGGTCGAGGAAGCCGCCCAGGTAGCCGTCCCGGTCCCGGACCAGGTACGCGTCCGCGAGCGGCGTGTTGCGGTAGTGCTCGTGCTGCCGATCGAGCAGCCCGAGACCGACGAGCGCGTCGAGGAAGTCCGCGGCCAGCCGGGGGTGCAGGCCGGCCCGCCGGGCCAGCTCCGCCCCGGTGGCGGGCTGCTGCGCCAGCGCGGTGAACACGTCCAGCCGTACCGCGCTGTGCAGCACTTTCGCCGCGCAGTCGGCGATCGCCAGTTTGATGAGGGGGCCGGGGCTCACGTCGGTCCGGGCCACCGAATCCGTTGTCGTCACGCCATCTCCTCCCAGCGGCCCGCGTACGCCGGCCGGATGTCGAGCGTCGCGTGCTGGCCTGGAGGGCCGCTGGAGCCGTGCTGGACCTCGGCCCGACGGGGGCGGACACCACAGCGGCCGGTCGGCTGGAGGGCCGACCGGCCGCCGCATCGGTCATCCGCGTGCACCACGGGGGTAGGTGCGGGCGGGGACCTCCGGTGAAGTCACGGAAGATGCTTGTATGTTATCACACATACAATCCGTTCGCGTCGTCGTCGCGGCCGGATCTCAGGTGCCCCCGGTGACCCGCACGGTCTCCCCGGTCACGTTGCCGTTCGCCGCGGAGCCCAGGAACACCACCACGCCCGCGACATCCTCCGGTGTGGACATCCGGCCCGACGGCAGCGACCGGGCTTTCTGCTCCAACGCCGGCGGTGGCATGTGCCGGCGCACGTTCTCGGTCAGGGTCTGGCCCGGAACCACCATGTTCACCAGGATCCCGTCCGGGCCCAGCTCCCAGGCGAGGCTACGGACCAGGCCGAAGACGCCCAGTTTGCCGGCGCCGTACGGACCCGCTCCCGCCATGCCCACATCCGCCAAGCCGGCGCCGAGCGTGACGATGCGACCCCAGGGGCGGCCACGCATCGACGGCAGCACCGCCTGGACGGTGTGGTGGACCGCCTCGACCGTCGACCGCAGCACCTCCCGCCACTCCTCGACCGGGACGTCCTCGAACGGCCGGCGCTCGCGACCCGGCCGGGGAATGGCATCGCCCCACGAGATGGCGTTGGCGACGAGCACGTCGACGCCGCCCCACTCCGCCACCACCCGGTCGACCGCTGCCCGGATCACCTCCGGGTCGGCGAGGTCGTACCGGACCACCAATGGTTTGCCACCGGCCGCCGCCACCTGGGCGGCCGTCTCCTCCGCACCGGACGCGTTCGTGTGGTACGTCAGCGCGACGCGCGCGCCCTCCTCGGCGTAGGCGCGCGCCGTCGCCCGCCCGATGCCCGAGCTGGCGCCGGTCACCAGCACCACCTTGTCGCCTAGATCGGTTCGCATGCCAGGAATCCGTTCTCGAAGGGCCGGCATCCACCGGCCAGCAAGGTCACTTGTCGCCGAACCAGCGCCGCAGCGCCGCCGCCAGCTCCGCCCGGACCCGGTCCGGGTCCGCGTTCCGGTCCGCCGCCCAGGCGGTGTAACCGTCCGGGCGGATGAGCTGGCCGGCCAGGTCCGGCTCCTCCTTGCTGGTCGCCACCACGTGACGCACGCGGCCCGCCGCGCCGGGGCAGTCGGCCAGGGCGTCGCGTACGCCAGGGTTGTCGGCCAGGTCGAGCAGGACGCCGACGCCGGCGCGGAGCAGCTCCGCGGTCCTGGTCTCGCCGTCGTCGGTGCGCAGGACGAGGTCCCGGCCGAATCCGCCGACCAGGGGGTGGGCGCCCTCGCCACCGAGGCCGTACCGCACCGCGACGCCGGACAGCATCTCCGCGATGACCCGGTTCGCGTCGTCGATCCGCATCAGGTTCTCCACGAGCTCCCGCAGTGGCGTCACGTCCGGATCGGGGTTCATCAGGGCGATCTGGCCGCGGGTGTTCTGCAGCACCTGGTGGGCAGGCGGGCGACGCTCGGCGTCGTACGTGTCGAGCAGGCCCGCCGGCGCCCACCCCGCGATCTCCGCCCCCAGCTTCCACCCCAGGTTGAAGGCGTCCTGAAGGCCCAGGTTCAACCCCTGACCGCCGACCGGGAAGTGGATGTGCGCGGCGTCGCCGGCGAGGAGGACGCGGCCTTCGCGGTACCGGTCCGCCTGCCGGGCCGAGTCGGTGAACCAGGAGAGCCACCGGGCGTCGTGGGCGCCGAGGTCGGTGCCCCAGATCCGTCGCATGCTCGCGGTCAACTCGTCGAGCGTCAGCGGCTCGTCCGCCGCCTTGTCCGGCGGGTTGAAGTCGAAGGTGGCCACCCGGTGGTACCGGTCGTCGAGGGGTACGCAGAACAGCAGCCCGTGATCGGTCCGCTCCATGCCCATCGGGGCGGTGTCCCGGTCGGCCAGGCGGACGTCGCCGAGCCGCGCGGTCACCCGCCCGCCCGTGCCCGGGAAACCGATCCCGGCGGCCTTGCGCACACCGCTCGCGCCGCCGTCGCAGCCGACCGCGTAGCGGCACCGCAGAACGGATCCGCCGTCCGGGCCGTCGACCGACACGGTGACACCGTCGGCGTCCTGGGTCAGCCCGGTCACCGTCCGGCCGCGACGGATGTCCGCGCCAGCCTCGACCGCGTGCGCCTCCAGCAGTTCCTCGGTACGCGCCTGCTCGCTCAGCAGGGCGTACCCGTGGCTGCTGTCGAGCAGGCTGAAGTCCACCCACACGTCCAGCCCGGCGAAGTGGCCGTTGTTCCAGGTGCGCGCCCCGTCGCGGAACCGTTCGACCAGACCGCGGCGGTCCAGGGACTCCAGCGAGCGGGCGTGCAGGCCGAACGCCTTGGAGTGGGGCGACCGCTCGGGCAGCCGTTCCAGCAG
Organism: Micromonospora sp. DT44; assembly: GCF_049841635.1. Classification (NCBI taxonomy): domain Bacteria; kingdom Bacillati; phylum Actinomycetota; class Actinomycetes; order Micromonosporales; family Micromonosporaceae; genus Micromonospora; species Micromonospora sp. DT44. The sequence goes on from NZ_JBNCKS010000016.1 coordinate 58,961, forward strand.
GATCACCCCGGCGCCGGCCAACCGCAGTTCGGCGGCGAGCATCGTGCCCACCGGCCCTCCTCCGACGACGACCACGTCCGTGTCGTAGTTCTCAGTCACGCCAAGCCTCTCGTTCTCCGATGACATACAGGTCGAGGTGCGGACGTCAGCGGGCGAGGACCCGGCGCAGGGCCGCCGTCACCCGATCCGCCCCGGTCCCGGCGGGTCCCGGCTGCGATCCGTCCGAGCGCCAGGCGACGAAGCCGTCCGGACGCACCAGGACCGCGCCGTCGTCCGCGAGCGCGTACGCCGCGCCGAAGGCGCCCTCGGCGTCGTGCAGGATGTCGGGTCCGGACGCGACGCCCGCCGGAACGACCCGGTGTGCGGCCAGCCGAACGCCGAGGCCTGCGGCGGCGGTCGAGGCGGCCGTGCACCAGTCAGCGCCGCCGGCTCCGGCCAACAGCGTGAACCCGTTGCCGAACAGGTCCAGGGTGGACGTCGTCCGGCCGCCGTGGACCAGCACCACGTGCGGCGCACGGGTGCCGGTCTCCGCATGCCGCGTGCCGGGGTCGGCCACCCGATCGTCGGGAGCGCCGTACCGGTAGCCCATGGTGACCGCCTGGGCGTCCAGAACCGCCTTCTGCTCGGCCTCGGTGGCCGTGCGGGAGCGGACGGCGAGCTGCAACGACCCCTGCGCGGCGGCGAGTTCGCCTACCGGCCTGCGTTCCGCGTCGTACGTCTCCACGAGCGCGGGCCGGGCCGTCCCGGCCAGTACGGCGGCGAGCTTCCAGGCCAGGTTGTGCGCGTCGGCGATGCCGGTGTTCGCGCCGTACCCGCCGGTGGGTGGGATGACGTGTGCCGCGTCGCCGGCCAGGAGCACCCGACCGTCGACGTAACGATTCGCCGTCTGCTGGGCCATGTCCCACGGGAACCGGGACCGGATCTCGACCGGCAGGCCCGGCACGCCGATCGCCGCCCGCACCAGGTCCGTGCACCGCCGATCGGTGAAGTCGTCGAGGCTCTCGCCCCGCGCCGGGTCGTACTCGACGATCAGCGTGCCCATCCGGAGCGTGTCGTCGTGTACCAGGATGCCGCGCACCTCCGGGTTCTGGACGTGCACGACGCTGAACCGCCGACCGCGCAGCGCCGCCGCCATGTCGGCCGTGAAGGCGATGCTCACGTGCCGCGACAGCACCCCGCGACCGCTGCGCGGCACGCCGAGGGCCTCGCGGACGGCACTGCGCGGGCCGTCGGCCGCCACCAGGTGGTCGGCGCGCACCCGGTGTCGTACGCCGGTGGCGACCTCCACCACCTCCGCGGTCACGCCGTCGTCGTCGGCCGCGAACGACACCATTTCGGCGCCGAACCGCAGGTCCGCGCCGAGCTGCTCGGCACGCGCCCGCAGCAGGGGCTCCAGCCGGTCCTGCGTGAGCAGCAGCAGGCGGCACGGCGTGACCCCGGCAAGTTCGTCGTCGCCGTCCATCTCCTCGTGACTGAACAGCTCGTCGCCCGCCAGCGACACCAGGCCCGCCCGGGTGCGGTGGGTGGCGAAGCCGGACGCCGCCTTCAGCACCGTCTCCTCCAGGCCGACGCCGCGCAGCAGCTCCACCGTGCGCGGGTAGTAGCCCACCGCCCGGGGATGCACCGAGGTGCCCGGGTGACGCTCGACCAGCAGGCACCTCACCCCGTGATGGGCGAGGAACAACGCGCTGGACAGGCCCACGAGGCTGCCCCCGACCACCAACACCGGCACCCGGCTCTCGTTCATCGACGGTCTCCCCTTCTCGGTACGGCACAGGAATGCTCGGACGCGGCGGTCGTCGGACGCTGGAGTTCCGCTCGATCGACCGGCGCGCTACGTCGCCACCCGGTAGGTGGACCACTGCTGGTCGACCCGGAAGCCGAGCCGGCGGTTCAGCGCGCGGATCGCGTCGTTGTCCGTCGCGTTCCACGCCTGCAGCAACGCGACGTGCTGGTTCTCGCTCCGGGCCCAGTCGATGAGCGAGGTCTTCAGCACGGTCCCCAGGCCACGCCGGCGGTGCTCGGGCAGCACCATAATCTGCCCCGAGTCGGCCATCGGGCTGTCCCGGACAAAGAGGGTGCTGTAGCCGAGGAGGCCGGCGCCGGCCAGGTCCACGACGGCCACCGCGTACTGGCGGTGCCCGCTGCCGAGAGCCTGCCGCTCGGCGACGCGGACGTCGGCGGCGGTGACCCCGGCCGCGCCGGCCTGGCCGTTGACCGCGGCGTCGGTGCGGGCCCAGACGCGCGCGTACTGCTCGACCAGGTCGTCCGGGCAACGGTCGGTCCACCGCACCAGGCGTACCCCGAGGGCGGCCGGGTCGGCGGCCAAGGCGTCTTCTGCGGTCCAGTCGGTCAGCCTGAGCCGGCTGCGGAGGTTCGTCGCCACCCGCCGGCCGCCCACCGCGGCGGCGAACGCCTCCGCCGCGGGCGTGTGGGGGGCGTCGACGAGCAGGATGTCGCGGCCCCGCCCGCGCAACTCCTCCCGGACCGCGGCGACCAGCGCGCGGCCGACACCCCGGCGGCGGTACGCGGGAAACACCCACAGGGAGCCGTGCGCCCGGTCGAGGTCGGCACCCAGGTCCAGGCCGAGTTTCGCGTACCCGGCCGGAACGCCGTCGGAGTCGACGGCGGCGAGGATCAACCGGTCGGCGCCGCGACGCCGCTGGAGCAGCCGGGACAGCAGCGCCGCCGACACCGGCGGGTCGTCGGGAAGGTCCTGCCGCATCGTCTCCCGGAAGCCGGGCAGGAGGAGGTCGATGGTCGCCGGGTCGTCCCCGTCGAGGCTATGGATCTGCATGCCGCTCATTGAGGCACGGTCGGCGTCCGGGACGCACCCGCCGTCGAGCGGCTCTCGAGCGGGCCCCGAGCGGGCCCACCGTACCCGGCTCACGCCGCCGCACCTCCCACCCGGATCAGCCGGTCGACCCAGGGCGACACGGCCGCGAGCAGGACGCCGACGGCCATCACCGCCGCGCCGCAGGACAGGAAGTAGAGCGGCAGCGGGAGCACGTCGGTGAGTCGGTACAGCTGGTTGCCCAACACCACTCCGAAGGCCGCGAACAGCCCGTACAGGCCGAGGAACTGCCCCCGGCGGCCGGGTGGCGCGAGCTGTACGGCCAGGGCGAGACCGACCGGCCCGACCACGATCTCCCCGCCGGCCTGGAGCAGGTAGGCACCCACCAGCCACCACGGCGACACCGCGCCACGCCCGGCCGCCGCCATCAGCACGAAGCTGCCCCCGGCCAGCGCCAGGGCGACGGCGAATCCCGACGCCCGGGGCGGCCGGTTCCGCCGGCCCCACCACCAGGCCGACAGGGGAGCCAGCAGCAGGACGAACAGCGGATGCAGCGCCTGGAACCAGGCGGCCGGCAGCAGCCGTCCGGCCACCTCGCGGTCGACGTCGTCGCGGGCGAAGACGCCGAGGACGGAGGCGTCCTGAGCGAAGATCATCCAGAAGCAGGACGAGGCGGCGAGCAGGACCACCAGGCCGGTGGTGCGCCCCCGGTCGGGTCCAATGAGCCGCTCCCCGCGCAGCAGGTACGCCACGAACGTCACGGGTGCGGCGAGCGTCGCCAGCCCCAGCGGAACCAGCACCTGCTGGGCGGTCACCAGCCCGTTCGCGGCGAGCAGGGCCACCGTCACGACGACCGCGACCGTGCCGGCGCCGTACCGGGCGGAGCGCCGGCGGTCGGCCGGAGCCGACGGACCCGGCGGTCGCGCCGTGCCGCCGCGCGTGCCGACCGCGAACCAGACCAGGCCGATGACCATGCCGGCGCCGGCGACCGCGAACCCGGCGTGCCAGCCGACCCGTTCGGCGACGGTTCCGACCACCAGCGGAGCCAGCAGCGCGCTCACCTGGATCGCCAGATAGAAGAGGGAGAACGTCGCCTGCGTGTTCGCCCGCCCGCGGCGGGTCAGCGCGGCGAGCGCCGCGGTGGCCGGCTTCACCAGGCCCGTGCCACCGGCCACGCAGAGCAGCCCCAGGTAGGTCGCCGCGGTGGCCGGCACCGCCAGCGTCAGGTGCCCGGCCGCGACGAGCGCGCCGCCGGCGATCGCGGCCCGCCGGGGTCCGAGGAGCCGGTCGGTCAGCCACCCGCCGGGCAGGCCGGCAAGAAAACCCAGCGACATGTACGCGCCAAACACCGCCGTCGCGTCCACCGCCGGCAGTCCGGCGCCGCCCTCGGCGACTGGCGCGACGAGATAGAGCACGAGAATCGTGGCCAGCCCGAAGAAACTGAACCGTTCCCACAGGTCGAGGGCGAACACAGCGGCGAACTGCCGATCCCGCGGCCCCCTGTCCCCGGTGGCCGCGATGGCGCCCGCGTCGCGTTCCGCCGTCACCCCCGCCGTGCTCACGACCGGCCGTCCCCGGGCGCGGAGCCGGCCGTACCGAACGACCGCAACAGCCGCCGCACCTCCGGCAGTTGGGCCCACAACGCGCGCTCGAGCTCGTCGTCGGCCCGCCAGGTGAGGCCCGGCGCCGGCAGGCCGAGGTGATACGAGCCGACCGCGATCATCCCCTCGGCCAGCCTCCGGCCGACGGCCCTCCAGCTCCACCGTCGTCCCGTCACGGCTCACACCCCCACGCTCTGTGGGTGCCGGAAGACGTTGTCGGGGTCGTAACGACGCTTCACCTCCACCAGCCGGGGATGGTTCTCCCCAAAGAACGCCGTTCGCCAGTCCGGCTCCGGGCGGGTGCTGGGAAAGTTGACGTACGAACCGCAGGCCATCGGGGCGAGGGCGGCTGCCGCCCGGTCGTTCCACGCCTGCCCCGCCGCGACCTGGTCGCGGTCGGGGTGGGGCGCGCGGATGGCGTACTGGTAGCCGGCGAGGAATCGGGCTTCGCGGTGCACGTAGGCGGTTTCGGTCCGGGACATCCGGTTGGCCTGCCCGCCCAGGGCGATGAAGAGCAGGTACCGCTCCTGGTTCAGCCCGGAATCCCAGGCGGCCAGCACCGTCGCCGCCTCGTCGCCGGTCATGGCCCGGTCGGTGAGTCGGTAGGTCCGCAGCGTCATCGGGTGGCGGTGGCCCTTGGCCTCCGGCCCGGTGCCGGTCCGGTGGCACTGCGCCACCGTGGCCTCGCCGCAGAGGCTCCGATGCATCGCGTCGGAGTACGGCTCCGGATCCCCGACCGCGCTGGTGAGTGGTCGGGCGCCCGCCCGGTGGGCGAGGCTCGCGAGCCCCCGCTCCACGTCGGCGCGAGCCCCGAGGTGGACCCCCCAGATCCGGACGGTCGGCGCGTCACCGGGGCGGAACGCCGGCAGCACCACCAGGGAGGAACCCAGCTCGTCCGGGCCGTCCACACACCACTGCTGCCAGGCGGCGACCAGCTCGGCGCCGCGGTCCAGGCTCCAGACGGTGTCGTAGCGGACGAGCAGCGGAGCGTCCACCGGGCGGATCTCGAAGCCCACCACGATCCCGAAGGTGCCGCCGCCACCGCCGCGCAGCGCCCAGTACAGGTCGGGCGACTCGTCGGCGGAGCAGTGCACCACCCGCCCGTCCGCGAGCACAACCGTGGCGGCGACCAGACGGTCGCTCCCGACCCCGAACCGCCGGGTCTGCCAGCCCAGCCCGCCGCCGGTGAGGAAGCCGCCGGCCGCCACGGTCGGGAACGTCCCGGTGACGATCTGCCGTCCCAGGGGCCGCAGCGCGTCGAGCGCGTCGACGGACCGCGTACCCGGCCCGAGCGACACACGATCCGGGCCAACGGACACCGCGTTCATCCGGGACAGGTCGACGACCAGCGCCTCCCCGGTCGACCAGCCGTTGTGGCTGTGCCCCCCGCTGCGGGTCCGCAGCGGAATCTCGTGTTCCAGGGCGAAGCGCAGGCAGGTGCGGACGTCGTCCACGGAGGAGCAGTACGCGACCGCGAGCGGTGCGATCTGGTCGAACTCCATCTGCTGCAACTGCCGCGCCGCCTGGTACGCCGGGTCGGCGGGCAGCACCAGGTCGCCGCCGAGCCGGCCGCTCAACGCGTGCCACCTGGCCGGCCGGACGGCGGGCAGAACACTCGTGCCGCGTGCTGGTTCTGGCATCGTCACTCCTGACGGGTCGGTCCGGGCGTCCTGCGCGTCAGTTCTCGACACCGAACTTGACGGCCGTGACCCGGGACCCGTCGTGGCTCCGCAGCGGCCGGCCCTGCGGATCGTGGAAGGTGGCGCCACCGGAGCCGGTCCACCCGGTCGCCGAGTCGAACGTGCCGGAGACCCGGATGTGCGCGGTGCCCTTGAACCCGCCGGCCTCGTCGGCGGCGAGGATGTGCGCGTTGTAGGCGAAGGTGTCGGGACCGGTGGCGACCCAGTTGCCGAGTCCGATGTTCTTCGCGTTCAGCTGAGTGAGGATGACCCCGCCGTCGGCGGCGAAGGAGGACAGTCCGACGACCGGGGTGCCGTCGTTGTCCAGCTCGGTGGTCCACGTCCCCACCAGCCGGTCCGCGACATCGCGTGTGACGGTCGGCTCGATCAGGGTTTGCTGCGTGTTCTCGGTCATGGTCGTCCCCTCGATGGATGGCCGTCCCGTCACCCTCGCCGCCCACCCTCAAGGCCCGCTCGAGACCACCTGGAGACCCGTTGGTCCTCGGAACGACGCGAAGCGCCGGTCGCGCCCGGAGGGCGACGACCGGCGCCGTCGATCAGGGGTGGCGGGCTCCTCAGGGGATGAGCACGACCTTTCCGAGCTGCGTACGGGCCTCCATCAGCTCGTGCGCCTTGACCACCTCGTCGAGGGGCAGCCGCGTGTGCACGATCGGACGGACCCGGCCGGAGGTGACCATGTCGAGCAGGTCCCGCTGGCCGGCGGCGATCGCCTCGGGCCGGTTGTAGATCATCGCGTAGAGCGCGAAGCCGGCGACCGTCTTCATCCGGCTCAGCGTCAGCGGGTGGATCGGCTGGACGTTGCCGCTCGCCGAGCCGTAGAAGACCAGCCGGCCGAACTGGGCGGTGAGCTGGACGCTCTTGGTCAGGATGTCGCCGCCGACCGTCTCCAGGACGACGTCCGCGCCGCGGCCGTCGGTGGCCGCGAGCACCTGCTGGTCCCAGTCGTCGTCGGTGTAGTTGATGGTGACGTCGGCGCCGAGGTCGCGGACGAAGTCGAGCTTCGCCTGGGTGCTGGCGGTGGCGATGACCTTGCCCGCGCCCATCGCCTTGGCGATCTGCACGGCGAGGTGTCCGACACCGCCGGACGCCGCGTCGATCAGGATCGTCTCACCGGGCTTGAGCTGCCCCGACTCCTTGATCGCGTGGTATGCGGTCTGCGCCGGACTAGGCAGCAGGGTGGCCTCGGCGGCGTCCAGTTCCGCCGGGATCCGGATCAGCCAGGACGCGTCCACGACGACGTGGTCCGCGTACGCGCCGTGATGGACGTCCACCACGACCCGGTCGCCGATCCGGGCGTTGGTGACACCCTCGCCGAGCGCCTCGACGACGCCGGCGACGTCACCGCCCGGGCTGCCCGGAAGGTCGGCGTGACCGCCGATGCGGATGCCCTGCCGCCGCTGGACCTCCGCGAACGTGACACCGATGGCTTCGGCCCGGATCAGCACCTCACCCGGGCCGGGCCGGGGCGTGTCCGTCTCTTCGATCCGAAGCACCGAGGGCCCCCCGTGCTCGTGGTGGCGGACGATGCGCATGATTTCTCCCCTACTGGAGGCGATGGGCGCACGCCGGACGGCGTCGCCAGCTCCGGACTACGATCCAACATATGCATGTAGTCATGCATTCATTGGACAGCTTACACACGTCACCGGGCGATGCGGTACGGTCGGGTCCGATCTTTCCGTCGCCGCTCACCGAGGAATCGCGCATGGAAACTGGCCCGCAGCAGGATGAGACACAGGCGTCCGGCCTGCTCGACGCGGTGGGGCCAGCCTTCTCCCGGCTCCGCAGGGGAGCCGCGCTCAACGCCGAGAAGCCGATCGCCCGCAAGGACCTCAGCCGCAGCCTCGTGCTGGGCGTCACCGAGGAGGGCTCGACCCGGGAGGGTGGAGAGGTCACGGTCGGAGTGATCGCCGAGCGCCTGGGCATCGACCCGTCCGCCGCCAGCCGGCTGGTGTCGGACTGCATCAGCGAGGGATACCTGCTCCGAACCGCCTCCCAGGTCGACGGGCGGCGAACCATCCTCCAGCTCACCGCCGCCGGCCGGGAGATGCTCACCGACTTCCGGCACCACCAGCGATCGGCTTACGAGCACATCACGCGGGACTGGCCGGACCACGACCGTCTGGAGTTCGCCCGGCTGCTCATCAAGTACGTGGACAGCCTGGCCCGACTCCAGACGCGTCCCGACGAGCACTGACCCCGCGCAGCGACTCCACCAGGAAGCGCACTTGACGAATTTAGTTCGAGGCCCAACAATCAGGCCATGAACAACCGCGACCTGCCCGTGCCCGGCCGTCCCGTGCCGTTGTCCGAGCAGTCCGTCGGCCAGCTGTTCGCCACCGCGGCCAGGCTGTCGGGCAGCATGTGGGTGCGGCTGCTCAACGAACGCCTCGGCATCGGCTGGACCGCGTTCAACGTTCTCCTGCACCTCGGATCCGAGGACGGCCGGACGGCCAAGGAGATCGCCCAGGCGTCGATGGTGACCCCATCCACCCTGACCGGCGTGGTGGACACCCTGGAGCGCGACGGCCTGATCGAGCGCCGCCGCTCCGACACCGACCGCAGAGTCATCCGCCTGCACCTCACCGACGCCGGTCGGCAACGCCTGTCCCTCTCGGCGACCAAGCTCTCCGCCGAGTTCGACCAACTCTTCGACCACGTCGTGCCGACGGATGAGGCGATCATCCGCCGCTTCCTGCTGACCGTCGTCGACCGCTTCTCGACGGAACTCGGTCTGCCGGGCGCCCAGCCCGACGTGCACTAGCCACTCCGACTGGAGTCACCATGCTGATGCGGCTACTGCGCATCCACCTACCCGCGTACCGCCAAGCCGTCGCGCTCGTGCTGCTGCTCCAACTGGCGCAGACCGCCGCGACCCTCTACCTGCCCACGCTCTACGCCGACGTGATCAATCGCGGGGTCGTTCCCGGCGACACCGCCTACATCATGCGTACCGGCGGCATCATGCTCGGCGTGTCGGCCCTGCAGATCGTCGGCTCGCTCATCGCCGTCCACCTCGGCGCCCGGGTCGCCGCACAGGTGGGCCGGGACGTCCGGGAGAGCGTCTTCAACCGGGTGCTCACCTTCTCCGCCCGGGAGATGGGCCGGTTCGGCGCCCCGTCACTGATCACCCGCAGCACGAACGACGTCCAGCAGGTCCAGATGCTCGTGCTGATGGCCCTCACCCTGATCGTCGTCGCGCCCATCACCTGCCTCGGCGGCATCATCCTCGCCCTACGCCAGGACGTGCCCAGCTCGCTCGTGCTGCTCGTCGCGGTGCCCACGCTCGGGGTCGGCGTCGCGGCGATCCTCAGCCGACTGAGCCCGCAGTTCCGGCTCATGCAGCAGCTGATCGACCGGATGACGAAGGTTCTGCGGGAGCAGATCAACGGCGTCCGGGTGATCCGGGCCTTCGTACGCGACGAGGCCGAACAGGCCCGCTTCACCGCCATCAACACCGACATCTCGGCGGTCTCACTACGCGTCGGCCGCCTGATGGCACTGATGTACCCGACCGTGCTGCTGGTGATGAACGGCTCGTCCGTGGCGGTGTTGTGGCTGGGCGCCCACCGGGTCGCCGACGGCAGTCTCGGGGTCGGCTCCCTGACCGCGTTCCTCACCTACCTGGTCCAGATCCTGATGGCCGTCATGTCCGCGACGTTCATGCTGATGATGGTGCCCAGGGCCGAGGTGTGCGCCGAGCGCATCCTCGAGGTGCTCGACACCCGCTCGCAGGTCGAGCCGCCGGCCGAGCCGGTGACGGCTCCTCCACTCCGGGCCGACCTGGAGCTGCGCGCGGTCGAGTTCCGCTACCCCGGCGCCGAGCAACCGGTGCTCGGGGGCGTGGACCTGCAGGCCGGCCCCGGCCGGACCACGGCCATCGTGGGCAGCACCGGCAGCGGCAAGACCACCCTGCTGAACCTCGTCCCGCGTCTCGTCGACGTCACCGCGGGCAGCGTCCGGATCGGCGGGCACGACGTCCGGACGCTCGACCGGGGTTTGCTGTCCACGTTGGTGGGTCTGGTGCCGCAGCGGCCCTACCTCTTCGCCGGCACCATCGCCAGCAACCTGCGCTACGGCCGGCCGGACGCCACCGACGAGGACCTGTGGCAGGCCCTCGACATCGCACAGGCCCGCGAGTTCGTGGAGCGGATGCCCGGCGGCCTCGACGCCGAGATCGCCCAGGGCGGCACGAACGTCTCCGGAGGGCAGCGTCAACGCCTCGCCATCGCCCGCACCCTGGTGCAGCGACCGCGGGTGTACCTCTTCGACGACTCGTTCTCCGCCCTCGACTACGCCACCGACAAGGCACTGCGGGCGGCACTGTCCGAGGTGACCACGGACGCGACGGTCGTCATCGTCGCCCAGCGCATCAGCACCATCCGTGACGCCGACCGGATCGTGGTGCTCGACGACGGTCGCGTCGTCGGCTCCGGAGGCCACCGGGAGCTGATGCGGACCTGCTCCACGTACCGGGAGATCGTGCTCTCCCAGCAGACCGAGATGGAGGCCGCCTGATGGCCGGCACCGACACCAGGCCCGCACACCCGGTGACCCAGGGCCGTCACCCGCAGGGCAGGCCCGCCGGCGGATCCGCGCCCGGCCGGGGTGGGCAGCGCGGCGGCCGGGCCACCCCCGACGACTTCTTCGGCACCGCCCGGCGGCTGCTCGGCATGCTGTTGCCCGAACGCTGGCTGATGGCCGGTTCGCTGGTCGTCTGCACGGTCAGCGTCACCCTGTCGGTCATCGGGCCCAAGGTGCTCGGGCACGCCACCGACCTGATCTTCGCCGGTTTCGTCGCGGGTCGGCTGCCCGCCGGCCAGACCACGGCGGAGGCGGCGGAGCTGCTACGCGCACGCGGCCAGCGGGCCCAGGCCGACGCGATCAGCGCCGCACACGCGGTGCCCGGTCAGGGCGTCGAGTTCGCCCGCATCCGCGACGTGCTTCTCCTCGCAGCCGCCGTCTACCTGGTGGCCGCCCTGCTCATCCTCGTGCAGGGCCGGCTTACCGCCGTCGTGGTGCAGCGGGCCGGTCACCGGCTGCGCGACCGGGCCGAGACGAAGCTCGCCCGGCTGCCGCTCGCCTACTTCGACCGGCACCCGCACGGCGAGGTGCTCAGCCGGGTGACCAACGACATCGACAACGTCAACCAGAGTCTCCAGCAGACGTTCAGCCAGATCGTCAACTCCGTGATCACGGTGATCGGCGTCCTCGTCGTCATGTGCGTCATCTCCCCGCTGCTCGCCGTGATCGCCCTGGTCTCGCTGCCCGCCTCCATCTACCTCGCCGCCGTCGTGGGCCGGCGCGCCCAGGCGCACTTCCGCAGCCAGTGGGCGGTCACCGGACGGCTCAACGGACACATCGAGGACATGTACACCGGCCACGCGTTGGTCACCGTGTTCGGTCGGCAGCGGGAGGCGGCGGAGACGTTCCGGCGGCACAACGACGCGTTGACCAGTTCCAGCTTCCGGGCACAGTTCGTCTCCGGTGCGATCCAGCCGGTGATGCTGTTCGTCGGGAACCTCAACTACGTCCTGGTCGCGGTCGTTGGCGCGTTGCGCGTCTCCGCCGGGGCGCTCTCCATCGGCGACGTCCAGGCATTCATGCAGTACTCGCGCCAGTTCAGCGCGCCGCTCGGGCAGATGTCGAGCATGGCGAACGTGATCCAGTCGGGGATCGCCTCCGCCGAACGCGTCTTCGCCCTCCTCGACGAGCCGGAGCAGGCGCCCGACCCGACCCCGCCGCTCCGCCCGCAACGCGTCCGTGGCCGGGTCGAGTTCGAGGAGGTCTCGTTCAGCTACACCCCGGACGCCCCATTGATCGAGCGGTTGACGCTGCCGGTCGATCCCGGGCAGTCCATCGCCATCGTCGGTCCGACCGGCGCCGGCAAGACGACGCTGGTCAATCTCCTGATGCGCTTCTACGAGGTGGACCAGGGCCGGATCCTGCTCGATGGCGTGGACATCGCCCGGATGCGGCGCGACGAGCTGCGGTCCCACATCGGCATGGTCCTGCAGGAGTCCACGCTCCTCGGCGGCACGATCGCGCAGAACATCGCCTACGGCGCGCCGGGAGCGTCCCGCGAGCAGATCGTCGAGGCCGCCCGCGCGACCCACGTCGACCGGTTCGTCCGGACGCTGCCGCAGGGGTACGACACCGTGCTGGACGAGGAGAACGGGACGGTCAGCGTCGGCGAACGGCAGCTCATCACCATCGCCCGGGCATTCCTCGCCGACCGCTCCATCCTCGTCCTCGACGAGGCCACCAGTTCGGTGGACACCCGTACCGAGGTGCTCATCCAGAAGGCCATGCACTCGCTGCGGCAGGGACGGACCAGCTTCGTCATCGCCCACCGCCTGTCGACGATCCGCGACGCCGACATCATCCTGGTGATGGACGGCGGCCGCATCGTCGAGCGCGGGTCGCACGACGAGCTGCTCGACGCGGGCGGGACGTACGCCCGCCTGTACGCCGCCCAGTTCGCGGAGACGCCGTCCCCCGTCGACTGATCCGCCGTCGCCCGACGGGCGGCCCCCGGCGGGGGCCGCCCGTCGGCGGGTGGTGCCGTGGTCATCCGCCGGCGGGCCGCCGGACGGTCATGCCGACGTTCTCCAGGCCGGAGTAGTCGACGACCTCCCAGTGCTCGGCGACCCGGCCCGACACCATCCGGAACACGTCCGAGGTGTACATCAGCAGCCGCTTGCCGGTCGGCTGCCGGCCCCGTGACAGTCCGGTGAAATGGCCGCGCCAGGTCGCGAACACCATCACGCGGTCGCCCACGGCCAGGATGTGGTCGACCGTCGCGGTCAGGTCGGGAAACGCGGCGAAGTTGCCGGCGAAGTAGGCGCGGAACGCCTCGACGCCGTTGGGCACCGCCGGCACCTGCGCGTTGTGGTGGCGGTAGTCGTCCTCGTAGTAGGTGTCGGCGCGGTCCAGCCGGTGCTCGGTGAGCACCTCGCGGTAGGCCGCGAGGATCTGCGCCGCGTTGGCGCGCTCCACCGGGGTGTGCGGCCCGGACAGGCCCGGTCGCGGTGGCCCTGGTTCACGCATCGGCCGCACGCCGAACATCCGCAGGATCGAATAGTCGACCACGGCGGCGTGCTCCACGACCCGCCCGTCCGCTCCGAGGCGGAACAACTCGCTGGTGTGCAGCTCCAGCGGCCGCCCGTCGGCGGGACGCCCGGCGAACTCACCGTGCTGCCGACCGCGCCAGGTCAGGAAGGCCATCACCCGGTCGTGGTCGGCAACCAACGTCTCGACCGTCACGCTCAGGTCGGGAAAGCCGGTAACCAGGTCGCGCCAGAACGCCCGGCGGCCGTCGGGCACCGGGGCCAGCCGCGGATCGTGGTCCGGGCCGGCAGGGTCGTAGTAGGCGTCGAGCCGATCGAGGCGGTGACCATTGTGGATCTCCGCGACGAGCCCGCGCACCGCCTGCTCCGACGATTCCGATCTCCGATTGCGCCGGGCCGGGTCGATGTCGTGCTGCGTTGTCATGGTGCCTCGTACCTCCCGGGTCGTTGACGAAACGACAGCGGTGCCCGCCGGCCGTCGGGCCGGCGGGCACCGGTGGCTGAGATCCGCGCCGCTCAGCTCACCGGTCGGCAGGTCCCGGTGAGCAGACGCCGGAATCGTGCGGCGCGACCGGCGCGACCGGCGCGTCCGCGCCGACGTTGCCGATCAGGGTGCCCGCGTCGACGTCCACCCGGCCGGCGTAGAGCGCCGTCAGCTGCGAGATTGTGTCGTCCTGGTCGAGCGCCACGCCGACCAGGACGCCGTCGAACTTCGCCGCGCCCTCCGTCTCAAGCTGGACGAGCGTGGCCCGCACCTTCACCCGCCCGGACGTCGGATCCTTGATCACCACGTCACCCGTCGAGCGGCCGATCCCGGTCCGCACCGAGAAGATCACCGACGTCCGCATGGTGAGCGCGCCGGAGAGGCGCGGATCCGGGCTGACCGCCTGCCCGGCCAGGTCAACCTTGATCTGGATGATGCCCGGCGAGTCGGCGCACCGGGTGGCCGTCGGCGCTGCGGTCCGGCTCGCCCGCAACTCGATCTGCGCCGCGTCGAGTGTGACCGGCGCGGGGGCCGGTGTCGCGGTCGTCCGGATCCCGGCGTGTGCCGGCACCGCGCCGGCGAGAGCCTGGTCGATGACGAGGGCGGCGACGAGAGCGGCGACGAGGGCCGCACGGAGACGATGCATGGCGAAGTCCTTCCCAGACATGGCCGAGCCGGCACCCGCCGACATCCGCGCGGCATCCCCGCGGGGTGCCCCACAGTGGCGCACCCCGCTCGAGCCCGACTCGAAACCGCCGCCGCCGGGGAGGCCAGCGGTAATCGAGCGAACGTCGAGGCCGGATCCGCATGCTCGCTGCGAGCCGCCGAGGCGCGGCACCGCAGAGAGTCACCAGCCCGATAGGAGTCGGCGACAGTGCCCGAACCCGACGCGGATCTCGACCTACCCCGTTCAGCGGAGCACTACGTCACCCGGATAGTCGACGTCGTCCGCCGCCGTGCCGACGCGCCCGTCCTGCGGTGGCGGGACCAGGCCCTCTCCGGGACGTCGTTCGCGGCCTCCGTGCACGCCACCGCGGTGGCCCTACGCGACCTCGGGACCGGACCCGGCGCCATGGTCGGGATCCTGATCGGTGGCAACCGGCCGGCGACGTTGACCACCCGGTACGCGGCCCATCTCCTCGGCGCGTCGGTGGTCCACGTCAGCGGCGTCACGCCCGGCACCAGCGGCCCCGGCCTGTCCCCCGAGGCGCAGGCCCGGATGCTGCGCGAGACGAACGCGTCCGTGCTGGTGTCGGACGGGGAGCACGCCGAAAACTCGGCCCGGCTCGGTGCGGCGCGGCCCGGGCTGCGTCTCCTGACCGTTCCCGACGTCCCGACGCCGACCGGTGACGCCCCGGCACCCGCCGTCGCACCGGGGCGGCCGCGGACGGTGAACGTGACCTACACCAGCGGCAGCACCGGCCAGCCGAAGGGGGTGTGCATGCCCTTCGAGGGATGGAACGCCACCGTCCTCTGGGCGGCCTCCGCCGTCCCGACCGACGCCGCGATCACCTTCCTCGCGGTGAGTCCGCTCAGCCACTCCGTCGGCCTGGTCGTCGACATCATGCTCGCGGCCGGCGGGACGGTGCTGCTCCACGACGGCTTCGACGCCGGCACCGTGCTGCGGGAGATCGCGCGGCACCGGGTCACCGGCACCATGATCGGCGTACCGAATCTCTATGCCCTACTCGACCACCCGGACCTGCCGCACACCGACCTGACGTCGCTGCGGCAGTTGTTGTACGTGGGCTGCCCCGCGTCACCGGCCCGACTCGCCCGGGCGCTGCCGTTCCTGGGTCACGCGCTCACGCAGAACTACGGCACCACCGAGGCCGGCCGGATCACGGTCCTGAGTCCGGCGGATCACCACCGGCCGGACCTCCTCGACACCGTCGGGCGGCCGAGCCCCGACGTGGCGATCCGGATCTGCGACCCGGAGTCCGCCCAGGTGCTCGGTCCCGGCGAGCTGGGCGAGGTCTGCGTGCGCTCCACCAACATGATGACCGGCTACCTGGACGATCCGGACCTCACCGCGCAGGTCCTCCGGGACGGCTGGCTGCGCACCGGTGACCTGGGACGACTGGACGCCGACGGCTACCTGCGGCTGTCCGGCCGGATCGGTGACGTGATCAAGGCCGGGGACGTCAAGGTCTACCCGGCTGAGGTGGAGCACGTCCTCACCAACCACCCGGACGTGGTGGACGCCTGCGTCTACGCGTACCGCGACGACAACGGCCTCGAGCAGGTCCACGCCGCCGTGGTACCGCGCGCGGGCGACACCTGGGACGCCGACGCCCTCCGCCGGCACGTGGCCACGGCGATGACCGCGAAGCACGCGCCGGTGGTGTTCGTGCGCTGCGACCGGCTCCCCGTCGCCGCTTCGGGCAAGGTCGACCGCCGGCAGGTGCGCCGGCTCGGCCTCCTTCACCCTCGATCAGGAAGTGAGCAACCGTCATGACCCCTGACACCGAACTCCGCCGCGGTCTCACCGACGACCCACTCGCCCGCCTCGCCCTGCGCCCGGACGAGCCGGAACCCGCCGGACGGGACGGGACGCCGGCGCCAACGGAGACGCTGGCGACCGTCTTCGAACGACAGGCGCGCCGGCGGCCCGGCGGCACCGCGCTCGTCCTCCCGGACGCGCTCCTCACCTATGCCGAGGTCGACCGCCGCGCCAACCGCCTCGCCCGGCTGCTCGTCGGCCTCGGCGCCGGCCCCGAGCGGCTGGTCGCGCTCGCCCTGCCCCGTTCCGCCGACATGGTCGTCGCGATGCTGGCGGTCACCAAGGCTGGCGCCGCGTTCCTCCCGGTGGACCCGGACTACCCGGCCGACCGCATCGCGTTCATGATCCGGGACGCCGGTCCGAGCCTGGTGTGCGGCACCTCGGCGGCGGCGACTCGGCTGCCCACCGGGCCACAGCTCGTCATGCTGGACGACCCGGACACCACGGCCACGCTGAACGACCTGCCCGGGACCGGCCTCGCCGACGCCTTCGCTCCACCGTCCCCCGCCGGTCTGGCCTACGTCATCTACACCTCGGGCTCGACCGGCACACCGAAGGGCGTGGCGGTCACCCACGGCGGCGTGGGGACGTTGGCGGCGGCGAACAGCGAGCGCATGGCCGTCGGCGAGGAGAGCCGCGTCCTGCAGTTCTCGTCGCCCAGCTTCGACGCGATCGTGTTCGAGTTGCTCGCCACGTTCGCGGCCGGGGCCGCGCTGGTGATCCCGCCACCGGGCACGCTGGCCGGCGAGGCGCTGGCCACGGTCGTCACCGAACACCGGGTCACCCACGCCGTCCTTCCGCCGGTGGCCGCGGGCAGCGTGTCCCCGAGCGGCCTGCCCGGACTGCGTAGCCTGCTCGTGGCGGGTGAGGCCTGCTCGGGTGACCTGGTGGCCCGGTGGTCCCCCGGCCGTCGCATGATCAATGCCTACGGGCCGACCGAAACGACCGTCTGCGCCACCATGACCGGACCGCTGTCCGGAGCGGTGGCTCCGCCGATCGGCCACCCCATCCCCGGTGCCACCGTGCACGTCCTGGACGACGCGCTCCGCCCGGTCGCCCCGGGAACGCCGGGTGAGCTGTACGTCAGCGGCGCCCTGCTGGCCCGCGGTTACCTGCGGCGACCCGCGCTGACCGCCGAGCGGTTCGTGGCGGACCCGTTCGCCGCCGACGGCTCGAGGATGTACCGGACCGGCGACCTGGTCTCCCGGAAGCCGGACGGCGACCTGGTGTTCCACGGCCGGGTCGACGACCAGGTGAAGGTGCGCGGCTTCCGGGTCGAGCTAGGTGAGATCGAAGCGGTGCTGGCCGGGCATCCGGCGGTGGACCGGGCCGTCGCCGTGGTGCGCGAGGACCAGCCGGGCGCCCAGCAGATCGTGGCGTACGTGATCACGAACGACCACGCGGCGCCGGCGGCCGCCGAGCTCCGGGAGTTCGCCGGCCGCTTCCTCCCCGACCACATGGTCCCCACCGCGTACGCCGTGGTCGACTCGTTCCCGGTGACGCCGAACGGCAAGCTCGACCGCCGGGCGCTGCCCGCGCCGGATCGCGGTCCGGCCTCCGGACGCGAGCCGAGCACGCCGGCCGAGGAGGCGTTCCGCACGATCTTCGCCGACATTCTGCAGGTCCCGCAGGTGCCCGTGGAAGGGAACTTCTTCGAGCTGGGCGGCAACAGCCTGCTCGCCATTCCGGTCATCCAGAAGGCCCGGGAGTTCGGCCTGGCGATCACCCCGAGGCAACTCATCGAGAACCCGACCATCGAGAAGCTGGCGGCGGTCGCCCGCCCCCTCGGCCAGTAGGAGGAACGACGTGACCAGAAGACGCATGGTCTCCCCCGACGAACTCGAGGAGATCGACCTCGCCGACCCGCGACTGCACGCCGAAAACGAACTCGACGAGGTCTGGCGCTACCTGCGCGCCGAACGGCCGTTCTACTGGCAGTCGGAGCGTGGCAGCCAGCCGGGCTTCTGGGTGATCACCCGCCACGAGGACGCGATGGCCGTCTACAAGGACAAGGAGCACTTCACCACGGAGGACGGCAATGCTCTGAGCAGCCTGCTGACCAACGGCGACTCCGCCGCCGGGACGATGCTCGCCGTGACCGACGGCGCACGGCACGCGCAGATCCGCAACATCCTGATGAGGGCGTTCTCACCGCGCATGCTGCGTGACATCGGCGAGTCCGTCCGGCAGACGGTGGAGAAGCTGCTCACCGAGGCGCTCAGCCGGGACGAGTGCGACTTCGCGCACGACGTCGCCGGCAGCATCCCGCTCGGCGCCATCTGCGACCTTCTCGCCGTCCCCCACTCGGACCGCCGGTACCTGCTCAGCCTGACAGCGCACGCGTGGAGTTCCGACTACGCCGACGCGCCGCCGGCGGATAGCTGGGCGGCGAAGAACGAGATCCTGCTGTACTTCTCGGACCTCGCCCGCAGCCGCCGCGACAGCGCCCACAACGACGTGGTCAGTCTGCTGGCCAACAGCCAGGTCGACGGCGAGCGGCTCGACGACGCGGAGTTGATGGCCAACTGCTACGGACTCATGATCGGTGGCGACGAGACCGGTCGACACGCGATCACCGGCAGCGTGCTCGCGCTCATGGAGCACCCCGACCAGTGGCAGGCACTCAAGCGCGGCGAGGTCGACCTCGGCACTGCCGCCGACGAGGTCCTGCGGTGGACGGTGCCGTCGCTGCACGGCGGTCGCATGACAACCGGCGACGTCGTGGTGAACGGGCAACCGATCCGGTCCGGTGAGCCGGTCAGCGTCTGGATCTACTCCGCGAACCGGGACGAGCGGATATTCGCCGACCCGGACCGCTTCGACCTGGCCCGCAAGCCGAACAAGCACCTGACCTTCGCCTTCGGCTCGCACTACTGCCTCGGCGCCCACCTTGCCAAGATCGAGGTTGAGGCCGTCCTGGACGGTCTCCGTCGGATGGTCGGCGACATGACGCAGACGGGCCCCGAGCAGTGGATCTACTCCACCATCCTGCACGGCATGCATTCGCTGCCGGTGTCCCTGCAACCCGACCGCGCGGCCGTGGCCACCGCCGGCGCCGCCGCCGACCGGCGCCTCGGGTGACGGACCCACCGCGGCAAGGAAGGAGCGCTGTGCCCCACCCCTTCGAGAACGAGGACGGCACCTACCTCGTGCTGCTCAACGACGAGCACCAGTACTCACTCTGGCCCAGCTCAGCCCCGGTGCCGGGCGGTTGGCGGGTTGCCGAGGGCCCGACGACGCGGGCTGCCTGTCTCGACCACATCGAGCGACACTGGACCGACATGCGTCCGAAGAGCCTGGTCGACGCGGCGGCCGGCTAGATGAACCGGAAACCACCCCTCGTCGCCGTCGTCACCGGCGCGGGACGAGGCATCGGCGCCGCCACCGCGCGCCGTCTGGCAACGGACGGCGCCGCGGTGGCGGTGCTCGACCGCAGCGCCTCCGACACCCACGCCACGGTCCACGCGATCGGGGCGGCGGGCGGGCGCGCGGTGGGGATCGCCTGCGACGTCGCCGCCGCCGACCAGGTGGAGGCGGCGTTCGCCCGCGTGGTGGACGCGTTCGGCCGGGTCGACGTGCTGGTGAACAACGCCGGGGTGATCCGGGACAACCTGCTCTTCATGATGACCGAACAGGACTGGGACACGGTGCTGCGCGTCCATCTGCGGGGCGCGTTCCTGTGCACCCGGGCGGCCCAGCGGCACATGGTGCCGGAGGGCGGCGGCCGGATCGTCAACCTGAGTTCCATCGCGGCCCGGGGCAACCTCGGCCAGGCCAACTACTCGACGGCCAAAGCCGCAGTGCAGGGGCTGACCAGCACCTTCGCCGCCGAACTCGGTCCGCACGGCATCACCGTCAACGCCATCGCGCCGGGTTTCATCTCCACCCCCATGACCGACGAGACCGCCCGGCGGATGGGCCTCGAACCGGACGCGTTCCGCCACGACACGGCGGCGCGGGTGCCGCTGCGGAGGGTCGGTTCCCCGGACGACATCGCCGGCGTCGTCGCCTTCCTGGCTGGGCCCGACGCGTCGTACATCACCGGCCAGACCATCCATGTCGACGGTGGTCACCCGTGACCGCGGTGAGGGGGCCGGACGTGCCGGGTACGACGATCGTGTCCGGAACCGACCTCGACGACCTCGGCGCCGCCGTGGCCGTGCGGCTGGCGGAGAGCGGATCGGACGTCGCGCTGATCTGCCCCGCCTCGCCAGCGTGCGCGGACGCCATGCGCCGGCTCTCCGAACTGCCGGTGCGGTCACTGGCGATCGACGCGGACGTCGACGATCCCGACGCGGTGGCCGCGGCGATGGAGCGGGTGTGCTCAGCGCTGGGTGACCCCGGTGTGCTCGTCACCGTCGTCCGGCCGGCCGCGCCGGGGCCACTCTGCGAGCTGTCGGACGCAGCCTGGGACGAGTCGGTCGAGCGACAGTTGCGAGGCCTGTTCCTGATGACCAGGGCCACGATGGAACCGATGACCCGCGCCGGAGCGGGCCGTGTGGTCACCGTGACCCGCGCGGAGGGCGCCGTCCGCGCGGCGCTGGGTGGCTTCACCCGCACGGCAGCGCTGGAGCTGGCACCGTTCGGCGTCACCACGAACCTCGTCACGTCGGCGCCCGGCGACCCGGGCGACCCGGAACGGGTGGCGGCGCTGGTCACGCTCCTCGTCGGCCCGGCGGCCGCAGCCGTGTCCGGCCAGGTGATCGACGTGGGCGCCGTCCCGGCGTCCTGACCCACCAGCAATCGGCACGTGGACGAGGGGAAGGGGCCACCCACCGGCGGCCCCTTCCCCTCGTCGATCTCAGCCCAGCAGCACGGGAAGCTGCTCCAGGCCCCGAAGCATCAGGCTGAACCGCCACCGCAGGTTCTCCACCGGCACCGCCAGCCGGAGGTCCGGATGACGCTCGAAGAGCCGGCTCAGCACGATCTCCGCCTCCATCCGGGCGAGCGGCGCGCCGAGACAGTGGTGAATGCCATGACCGAAGGCCAGGTTCGCCGACTGGGGCCGGGTGACGTCCAGGACGTCGGGCGCTTTGTACCGCTCCGGGTCCCGGCCGGCTGCGCCGAGGCAGATGGTGACGAACTCGCCCGCCGGGATGGTGACGTCGCCGACCCGGACGTCCGTGGTGGTGAAGCGCCAGGTGGCGTTGGTCACCGGGCCGTCGAAGCGGAGGAACTCCTCGATCGCCGCCGGCCAGAGCGACGGGTCCGCGACGACGCGGGCGCGCTGCTCCGGGTGGGTCAGCAGGGCGAGCGTGCCGTTGCCGATCAGGTTGACGGTCGTCTCGTGGCCGGCGACCAGCAGGAGGAACGCCATCGCCATCAGCTCGTCCTCGGTGAGCCGATCGCCGCCGTCGCTCGCCTCGACCAGCGCGCCCAGCAGGTCGTCGGCGTGCTCCCGGCGCTTCGCGGCGATCAGATGGCGCAGATAGTCCACCATGGCCTGGCTGGCGTCGAGGACGTCGTCCCCGCCGGTCCCGGAGACCAGCAGGTTGGACCAGGTACGGAAGTTCTCCCGGTCGGCCGGCGGCACGCCGAGCAGCCAGCAGATGACCGTGAACGGCACCGGGAACGCCAGCGCCGCCATCAGCTCCACCTCCGGTCCGGGCTCCGCGTCGAGCAGCTGGTCCACCAGCTCGACCACGCGTGGGCGCAGCGCCGCCACCCGCCGGGCGGTGAAGGCCCGGCCCACCAGCCCGCGCAGCCGGGTGTGGTCCGGCGGGTCGCTGTCCAGCATGTGCCGGCTCAGCTCGGCGGCGAACTGCCGCCGAGTGCCCGACTCTCGAAGGAACTCCGCCCGCTTCTCCTCGTCGACGAAGTTGCCGGGGATGAGTCCGTGGCCGACGCTCATGTCCTTGCTCAGCCGGGGGTCGTTCAGCAGCGTTCGCGCGTCGTCGTAGCGCACCACAAGCCAGGTCCGCAGACCGTTCGGTGTTTCCACCGGATGGACGGCGGCGTCCCGGCGCAGGGCGGCAAGGATCGGGTACGGATCGCGGAGGAAGGCCGGGTCGAACAGCGGCCGGGTTGCGGTGGGGATGGTCATGTCGTCTCCTCGTCGGGACGGGCGGCTCAGACGGCCGCGGACGGTTGGCGGAGATTGGCGATGAGGGCGGTGTCGTGCTCGCCGGCGACGAACCGTGGTTCGGCGAGCACCCGACGCAGGACCGGCACGGTGGTGCGGATGCCGCGTCCGCCGACCCGGAACTCCGCCAACGCCCGGTCCATTCGGGCGATCGCCTGCTCCCGGTCGGGCGCCCAGACGACGACCTTCGCCAGCAGCGAGTCGTAGTCCGAGGTCACCCGCCAGCCGGGGAAGGCGTGTGTGTCGACGCGGGTGAACGGACCCGCCGGCGGCAGGAACTCGTCGAGCAGCCCCGCCGTCGGCACGAATCCCCGTTCCGGGTCCTCCGCGTTGACCCGACACTCGAGCGAGACGCCCCGGGTCGCCAGATCGGTCTGCCGGTGGGACAGGGGCAGGCCGGCGGCGACCCGGATCTGTTCCCGGACGAGGTCCACCCCGGTCACCATCTCGGTGACCGGATGCTCGACCTGGATCCGGCAGTTGATCTCCATGAAGTAGAACCGGCCGTCCGACACCACGAACTCGAACGTGCCGGCGCCGACGTACCCGACGTGCCGGGCCCCGGTGACCGCCGCGGCCGCCATCTCGGCACGCAGGGACTCGGGGAGGTTGGGCGCCGGGGCCTCCTCGACCAGCTTCTGGTGGCGGCGCTGCACCGAACAGTCCCGCTCACCGAGGTGCTGGACGTTGCCGAAACCGTCGGCCACGATCTGTACCTCGACATGACGGGCCTGGTCGCAGTACCGCTCCAGGTAGACCCGCCCGTCGCCGAAGACGGCCTGTGCGGTGGACCGGGTGGCGCGGTACGCCCCGACGAGGTCCCGGCGTTCCCGGACCACCGTCATGCCGCGCCCCCCGCCCCCGGCGACCGCCTTGATGATCAGCGGATACCCGATCCGGTCCGCCAGGTCGACGGCGTCCGCGACCGAGTCGACCGTGCCGGCGCTGCCCGGAAGCATCGGCAGCCCGCACGCGGCCATCTCGGCCCGGGCGGCGGCCTTCTCGCCGACCCGTGCCATCACCTCCGCCGGCGGCCCGATGAAGACCAGCCCGTTCTCGGTACACACCTCCGCGAAGTCCGGGTCCTCGGAGAGGAACCCGTACCCGGGGTGCACGGCGTCCGCACCCTTGGCCAGGGCGGCCTCCACAATCGCCGGCACCGAGAGGTAGCTGCGCCGCGGCGCCGACGGCCCGATCTGCACCGCGTCGTCGGCGGCCCGTACGGCGGCGGAGTCCCGGTCGGCGGTCGAGTGCACGACCACCGTGCGGATGCCCATCTCCCGGCAGGTCCGGACCACCCGCAGCGCGATCTCCCCGCGGTTGGCGACCAGTACGGTGTCGAACACGCCGTCACCTCTCCCTGTCGGTTGGGCCCAGCACGATGAGCGGCTGGTCGTACTCGACGGGCTCGGCGTCGGCGACCAGGATTTCCAACACCCGGCCGCGGCGGTCCGCCTCGACCGGGTTCATCAGCTTCATCGCCTCCACGATGCCCACCTGTTGGCCGACCTCGATGACGTCACCGACCGATACGAACGGCGCGGCCCCCACCTCGGGCGCCCGGTAGAAGGTGCCGACGAGCGGGGACCGCACCGCCGCGTCGAGGTTCGCCGGCTGCTCGGCCGCGCTGCCGTTGAGAGTCGTGGCGGGGGCGGCCACTCCGTTGACGACCGGCGGCGCGGTCGCGCCTGCGGCGGGCGGCGGGGCCCCGGCGGCCGGCCACTCCATCTCGATGCTGATCGCGCCGACGGTCGCGGCGACCCGCCGTGGCGGCTGGTGCGCCTGCCGCAACAGCCCGGCGACGGTCCGGCTGACCTCCTGCAGCACCTCAAGGTCGTCCGGCGCGACCGCGCGGTCACCGGGGACCGCACCGACGGATCCAGGCGCGGGTTCGGTGGTCATGACGCCGTTACCTCCCCGTCGGCGCGGCCGAATCCGCGGAACCGGCGCACCCGCTGCCGCACCAGGTCGTCGGCGTCCCGGCCCAGCAGGCCGGCGAGGGCCGCGGTGACGGCGTCGTGCAGCAACTCCGAGGCGGCGACCGGATCCTGTTGGCTGCCGCCCGGTGGCTCCGGTACCACGCCGTCGACCACCCCCTGGGCGAGCAACGATCGGGCATCGATCGCCAGGGACTGGGCGGCTCGTGGCGCCGCCGCGGCGTCCCGCCACAGGATCGACGCGCACCCCTCCGGGCTGATCACCGAGTACACCGCGTTCGCCGACATCAGCACCACGTCGGCCACCGCCAGCGCGAGCGCGCCCCCGCTGCCACCCTCGCCGGTGACCACCGCGACGATCGGCGTACGGAGACCGCCCATCAGCCGGAGGTTTTCGGCGATGGCTACCGCCTGCCCGTTCTCCTCGGCCTCCACGCCGGGATACGCGCCGGGTGTGTCCACCAGGGTCACCACCGGAATGCCGAGCTTCTCGGCGAGTCGCATGGCCCGGGCCGCCTTGCGGAACCCGGCCGGTGACGGCATGCCGAACTGGTGCGCGACGAGATCCCGGGTCGTGTGCCCCTTCTGGTGCCCGATCCCCATCACCGGGAGCCCGTCGAGCAGCCCGATCCCCGCCACGACCGCCCGGCAGTCCGCGCCGCTGCGGTCGCCGCGCAGCTCGCAGAAGCCATCCAGCAGATGCCCCAGATGGTCGGTGGTGGTGGGCCGACCGACGTCACGGGCCGTTTGGACGACGTCCCACGCGGGCCGCTCCGCCAGCCGCGTCACGTCCCGCTCCACCGGGTCGGTCCGGCCCCCGTCCCAGCCGGCCCGCACACCACCGGTCGCGGCGAGCAGCCGCCGCAGCGCCGGCCGCAGTTCGACCCGTGGTTGCACGTCGTCGACCAGGCCACGGGCCAGCAGGTGCTCGGCCGTCTGGAAGCCCTCCGGAAGTTCCTCGCGGATGGTCTGCTCGATGACCCGACGGCCGGCGAACCCCATCCGCGCGCCCCGTTCGGCCAGCACCACGTCCCCGAGAGTGGCGAACGAGGCCGCCACTCCCCCGTACGTCGGGTCGGTGATCACGGTGACGGTCAGCAGGCCGGCCCGGTCCAGCGCCGCGTACGCGTTGCTGGTCTTCGCCATCTGCATCAGCGACACCGCGCCCTCCTGCATCCGGGCCCCACCGGAGGCGGTCACCACCACCAGCGGCACCCGGTCGGCGAGCGCCGTCTCGGCGGCCGTGGTCACGGCCTCCCCCTCGGCGGCGCCGAGACTGCCGCCCATGAAACGGAAGTCCATCACGGCCAGCACGACCGGGTGGCCCTCGATGCGTCCGCGCACCACCAGGACCCCGCACTCCATACCGGTGCGAGCGACCGCCTCCTGGTGCCGCTCCCGGTAGGGTCGGTCGTCAACGAAGCGGAGCGGGTCCCGCACCGCCCGCGACACTGCAACCGGCCGGGCACTCTCCTCGTCCAGCAGTTGGGCGATCCGCTCGGCGGCGGTGAGCCGACTGTGCCGGCCGCACTCGGGGCAGACGCGCAACTCCCGGACGAACCGTTTGGCGTAGGTCAGGGTGCGGCACTGCTCGCACCGCACCCATGGGACGGTCTCCACCGGAGACCGCAGCAGCATGGTCGTCATATCCTCACCCGGCCTCGGTCAGCGCGGGCGTCCCGTGCCTCGCGGTCACCCGGAACACCTCGAACGGGCGCGGCCGGGTGTGGTCGCGGAACGGCCGGAGCGGGGCGGTCTGGTCCCGGTGCCCGGGGCTGGACTCCCACGCCGCGAAGTCCGGCCAGCCGGCCCACCGGCTGACCACGGCGAAGCTGCGCGGATCGGAGATCCCCTGGTGCAGCTCGTTCGAGAGCAACCCGGGCGTGCCCGCCATCCGGGCGCTCGACTCCTCGTACGCCGCCCGCACCGCCACCGCGTCGTCGGTCAGGTGGTGGACGACGACCTGCACCTGGCCGATCACCGCAACGCCCTGGAACCGTCGAGATGCGCGACCACGTGCATCGTCGTCATCGACCCCCCGCTGCGGTAGGGGTGCAGCTTCTCCCGGTGCCGCAGGTGCCGGTCGCTCGTCTCGAACTCGCGGAACTCCCGCTCGCCCACCCAGTCGCTGACGATGTAGTAGATGTCCTCCTCCTCGGCACCGCGCGACAGCCACTGCCCGAGGTTGGCCGGGTGGCTGGTGACCGAGTCGCCGACCTCACGCCACACCCGCTCGAAGTCGGCGGCCATCCCCGGCCTGATCTCCATGCGCAGCATCACGCGGAAGCTGCGCTCCGGCCCGGAGTCCGCCATCTCAGATCCCCCCGTCCACGTTGATCGTCTCGCCGGTGACGTAGCTGCTCAGGTCACTGACCAGGAAGAGCGCGACGGCAGCGACCTCGTCGACAGTGCCGAGGCGCCCCAGCGCGGTCTTGCCGGCGTACATGTCCCGCAGCCCCTGCGCCCTCTCCGGCGGCATCGCGTCCATCGCCTCGGTCTCGATCACGCCCGGGGCCAGCACGTTGACCCGGACCCCCCGGCCGCCCAGCTCCTTGGCCAGCGACCGGGTGAGGCCGATCAGCGCGGCCTTCGTCGCGGTGTAGTGCGCGCGCAGCGGGATACCGGCGGCCGCTCCCCGCGACCCCACGTTGACAATCGACGACCCTTCGCCGAGCAGCGGCAGAGTGCGCTGCACGAGCCGGTAGACCGCCGTCAAATTGGTGTCCAGCACCCGGTGCCACTCGTCGACGGCCAGCTGCTCGAACGGGATGTGGCTGATCACGCCGGCGCTGTTGATGACGCCGTCGAGGCGACCGAACCGTTGCGCGCACTCGTCGGCGAGCCGGTCCGCCTCCGCCGTGACGGCGAGGTCGGCCCGGACGACGTGGTGGTCACCGCCGGTCTCCTTGAGCGCCGCGGCGAGGCTGTCGACAGCCGCGCTCTCCTGCCGATAGCAGGTGACGACGTCGGCGCCGGACCGTGCGGCGGCCAGGACGATGCCCCGGCCGATGCCCCGGGAGCCCCCGGTGACCAGAATCTTCTTGCCTTGCAATCCGAACTCCACGAGTTCCTCCTCCAAGTTGTGTCGGTTACACGCAGCCGTCCACGTGGATGTTCTGGCCGGTGACGTAGCCGGCGGCCGGGCTGGCGAGGAACAGCGCCACCCGGGCCACCTCGTCGGCGCCGCCCAACCGCCCGAGCGCGCTGAACGACGCGAAGAGCGCGCGCTGGCGCGCCGCGATCTCGGGCGGCAGGTCGTCCATCGCCTCGGTGTCGATGCGGCCCGGCGAGATCACGTTGACCCGGATCCCGGCCGGCCCCAGCTCGCGGGCCAGCGAACGGGTGAAGCCGACCAGCGCCGCCTTGGCCGCGGTGTAGTGGGCCCCTCCACTCATGCCGATCGAGGCCACCGTCGACCCCACGTTGATCACCGACGAGCCCGCGGACAGCAGCGGCAACGCCCCCTGCGTGACCAGGTGGGCGGACGTCAGGTTGCCGTCGACGGTCGCGTCCCACTCCGCGCGGCTGAGCTCCGCGTACGGTGCCGGCGCGAACGCGCCGACGTTGTTCACCACCACGTCGAGACCGCCGAGCCGGCCACGGCACTCGTCGATCAGGTCCCGTACGTCATCGTCCTGGCGCACGTCGGCACGGACGAGGCAGTGGTCTCCGGGCGTGGCCCCGAGCTCCTTGCGCAGGCTGTCGACGGCGGGGCCGGGTTGCCGGTGGCAGCTGACCACGTGCGCGCCGGCCCGTGCCATCGACAGCACGACGGCCCGGCCCACACCCCGGCTGCCACCGGTGACCAGGACCCGACGGCCGTCGAGGCCGGCGGACCGGGCGTCCGCTCTTTCGTACCTCAGGCCGGTCATCGAGCCGCCACGTCTCGCTCGTCGGCGGCCCCCTCGGCGGCCGCCTCGACCCGCTCCTTGATGAGACGCTGCTGCTCGGCAGTGTTGCGGTTGAGGCGCGCGGTCATCGCGGCGTCGTCCAGCGGCGCGTCCGGCCGCATCCGGAACTCCTGCTGCCAGCGCATCCGCACGCCGCCCTCGACCGGTTCGTAGGTCCAGCGGATGTTCATGAACTCGAAGACGCCCGTTTCTACCCGGTGCGCCGAGACGGACAGGTCGTCGCGGTCGGTGGTGCGCTCGGACACCCAGCTCCACACCCGCCCCTGCTCGTCGGGGTGCAGGGTGAGCCGGAACCGAACCGTGTCGCCGCGCTCCTCGATGATCTCCGCGGAGGCGTACTCGCTGAACAGGCGGGGCCAGGACGCCACGTCGTTGGTCATCGACCAGACCAGGTCCAGCGGAGCGTCGATGACGATCGCGTTGTCGGTGCGCGCCGTCATGCCACACCCGCCTCGGTCATCCGGGCGTTGACGTAGGCGACGGTGGAGCGGGCCGTGATCATGTGATCGAGCGCCTCGTCCGGCATCGGCACGCCGTACTCGCGCTGCACGACGCTGGCGACCTCGAGCATCGCCAGGGAGTCGAAGCCGAGTTCCGCGACCGGGGTGTCGAGGTCTGTTTCGGCGAGATCGTCGACGGTTCCGCTGTCCCCGCAGGAACGCAGGATGCGGGTGAGGTCGTGCACGGTGAAGTGGTTCACGAAGATCCCTTCCGGTGGTTCGATCAGTGGGGCGTGCGGTCGCCGGCGGTCAGCACCAGCGCGGCGGTGAAGCCGCCGTGGCCGCGGGCGACCACCAGCGCGGTCGGGACCCGGCCCTCCCGCGGTTCGGTCACCAGGTCGAGGTGGATACCGGGCGCCGGCCGGCCCCCGCCGGCCGTGGCGGGCAGCACGCCGTCCCGCATGGCGAGCAGCGCGGTGGCGACGTCCAGCGGCGCGCCGCCCGCGTAGAGCCGCCCGGTGAGGGTCTTCGGGGCGGTGACCGGCACTCCGCGTGGCCCGAAGACCTCGACCAGGGCGTCCGCCTCGGCGGCGTCCCGATCCGGTACCGCCACCGCGTCGGCGAACACGACACCCACCTGCGCCGGCGCCACGCCGGCGTCGGCGAGGGCGGCCCGGATCGTCCGGGCCAGTGCCGGCGGCCGGGACGATCCGGGCCGAGGATCGAAGCCGGCCGCGTAACCGGCGACCGTGCCGTAGGAGCGCACCCCGCGACGCCGTGCGCTCTCGGCGCTCTCCACCACCAACATCGCGCCGCCCTCGCCGGGCACGTAGCCCGCCGCGTCGCCGGCGAACGGCAGGTAGGCCCGGGTCGCGTCGTCGCTGGTGGACAACTGTCCATTGGCCATCTGCGCGACCAGGCCGTACGGGCACAGCGAGGCGTCGGTGCCGCCGCTGAGCACCACGCGCGAGCCGGTGGCCAGCAACCGCCGGGCCTGGCCGAGGACGTCGAGACCGCCGGCCTGCTCGGTGCAGAGCACGCCGCACGGTCCGCGCATGCCGTGCCGGATGGAGACCTGGCCGGTGGTGGCCGCGTAGAACCAGGCGATTGACTGGTAGGCGCCCACCCAGGACGGCCCCTTGGTGTAGAGCCGCTCCATCTCGTGCTGGCCGAACTCGGTGCCGCCGGAGGAGCTGGCCGTCACCACGGCCATCTCGTACTCGGGCAGGACCGTCGGATCGACCCGGGCGTCCGCGAGTGCCGCGTCCGCGGCGGCCAGGCCGAACTGGGTCCAGCGGTCGGTCTGCGGCACCAGCCTGCCGGGCACCCGGTCCCGCGCGTTGAACGCCGGCACCTCACCGGCGATGCGGGTCGGGTACGACGTCGGGTCGAACCGGGTGATCCGGCCCAGCCCGCTCTTGCCGGCACGCACGGACTCCCAGTGCTCCTCGACACCGATGCCGGTCGGTGCGACAACACCGATGCCGGTCACCACCGCGGTGGGTGCGGTCATGCGGTCACCTCCTCGCCCGGGCGTCCGCCCGGCGCAGGACCATGGCGCTCTGGAAGCCGCCGAACCCGCTGCCGACCGTCAGCACGGCGTCCATGCGGTGGTCACGGGCATCGTTCGGGACGTAGTCGAGGTCGCACTCCGGGTCGGCGACCGCCAGGTTCGCGGTCGGCGGCACGACCTGGTGGTGCAGCGCCAGCGCGGACGCCGCCACCTCCAGCGAGCCGATCGCGCCGAGCGAGTGACCGATCATCGACTTGATGGAGCTGACCGGCACCTGGTACGCGCGGTGCCCGAGCGTCCGCTTGAACGCGGCCGTCTCGTGGCGGTCGTTCTGCTTGGTGCCGGAGCCGTGCGCGTTGACGTAGTCCACGGCGCCCGGGTCCAGCCGCGCCCGGTCCAGAGAGACACGGATCGCCTCCGCCATCTCCCGACCGTCGGGCTTGAGACCCGTCATGTGGTGGGCGTTGCTGCGGTTGGCGAACCCGGCCACCTCGGCGTAGATGCGCGCCCCGCGCCGACGCGCGGCCGACTCCTCCTCCAGGACGAGGACGGCCGCGCCCTCGCCGAGCACGAACCCGTCCCGACGCCCGTCGAACGGACGCGACGCGTGCGCCGGATCGTCGTTGTTGGGTGAGGTGGCCCTGATCGCGTCGAAGCAGGCCGAGGTGATCGGAGACAACGGCGCGTCGGTCGCGCCCGTGATGGCCAGGTCCGCAGCGCCCTCCTCGATGATCTGGACGGCGTGCCCGACCGCGTCCAGCCCGGAGGTGCACCCGGTCGACACGAGAGCCACCGGTCCCTCGGCGCCCACCTGCCAGGCCACCTCCGCGGCGATCGTGCTGGGGACCATGTACCCGTACAGGTGCGGCACACCGTAGGTGTGGTCGACCAGCCAGCGTCGCCCGCCGTCCGAGAGGACCCGGTACTCGTCCTCCAGGCTCATCGTGCAGCCGACGGCGCTGCCGATGCTGACCGTGATCCGGGCGGGATCGAGGCGGCCGACGTCGAGGCCGCTGTCCGCGACCGCCTCCCGCATCGACACCACCGCGAACTGGGCCGCGCGGTCCATGCGACGGACCTCCTGCGCGCTCAGCCCGGCGGCCACCGGGTCGAAGTCGCACTCCGCCGCGATCCGCGACCGGAAGCCGGCCGGGTCGAAGAGCGTGATGGTCCGGGTGGCGGTGCGGCCCGCGGCCAGCAGCTCCCACAGCGCCTCCCGACCGATACCGCCGGGGGCGACGGCACCGATGCCGGTGATCACGGCGCGCCGGCTCACCGCCCACCGCCGACGTCCGGGTCGGCGGCGTCCGCCGCCAGTGGAGCCTCGGTGTCGATGTGGCCCAGCTCCGGGCGGGGGGCCAGGGGTGACAGGTGGAACACCAGTCGCGCCCCGCACGTACCCACGTTGCGCAGCCGGTGCCGCACGCCGATCGGAACCAGCAGCGAGTCACCCGGTTCGAGGGAGACCGGCACGTCGTCCAGGGTGATGTCGAGCGTGCCATCGATGACGTGCAGGAACTCCTCGGAGTACGGGTGCTGGTGCTCGGTCACGTACTCGCCGGGCTGCAGCGTCAGCACCCCGCCGAAGCCGGAGGTGCAACCGACCGTGCGAGGGCTGAGCGTGACGCGGATGTCCCCGCCCCGCCGGACGTTGGCGCCGACCTCGGACGCGGCGACCTTCAGCCGCGTGGTGGCCGTCATGGGGCGGTCCGGCGGGCGGTCCCGGCCGGGGCGGTGAACCGCGGGCCCGTCTCCGGGGTCCAGGTGTAGAACGCCTCCGCCATCGCGTCCCGCGGCTCGCGCCACTGCGGGTCGTACGGCGAGATGAACGCGCCCAACTTGGTGTTGATGTCCTGGTAGAGCGGGTGACTGCGGGCCCGGTACAGGTTCGGGGTGATGTCCCCGTCCGCCTGGACCAGGTGGAAGTAGAGGTCATGGAATGCGAAGAGGGTCCGCCGCGACACACCCACCATCGCCGGCAGGTCGGTGCGGTCGGACTCGGCGAAGACGTTCGCGACCCCCTCTGCGTCGGCGACATGCATCTTCGCCACGATCAACGTCTGGTGCACGGTTCCTCCCGGCTTCGTCGGTGCGACCACCGTCGTCGCCGGGTCTCGAATCGTTCTCGAACCCGTCTCGAAGGTGGGTGGACGCGCCGTGCCCAACCCGCACGTCAGTGGCCCACCTGCCCGGGTGGGCGGGTGGGCCACTGTGACGTGCGGGCGGTCAGGCCGAGTGGGCGCTCAGCGGGGAGATTGGACGGCGGAAGTACCACGCCGCGGAGTGCGGCAGCGACGATTCCGACGAATCCTCGTCGTCCTCCGCGCCGATTATGGAGCGGAGCGCCAGCGCGTTCAGGCGGGGGACCGTGTACCGCGGTTCGACAGGCCGGCGAGCCGACGGAGGGTGTCCGCGGGGATGCGCCGACGGCACCTCCTCCAGCAGGTGCATGTCGACGAGGTTCTCGATCAGCACCTCGGCGTCCTGGACCCGGGCACCGAGCAGCGTCGCCAGCTCACTCGCCCCCCACCGCTGCCAGTGCTCGGTGACGATGATCCGCAACGCCCGCCGGTACGGCTCCGGCAGGCTCCGGTAGCCCACGTCGACGGTGCCGATCAGGTCGCTCGGCCCGGCGGTCAGGTCGAGGAGCATCGACTCGTCACGGCATACCCGGTCGAGCAGACGCGAGGCGGGCCAGCCGGGCCGGCTCGCGAGTCGGGCCGCCACCCCCCGTACGGCCAGGGGCAGCATGTCGCACATGCGGATCAGTGCCTTGACCGCCTCGCCCTCGTCCTCGACCCGCCACTCGCCGGCGATGTTGCCCAGCAAGGTCAGCGCCTCGTCCATCGTCATCGCGGGCAGCGAGATGTGGTGCGCGCCGGGCAGCCCGTAGTGCCGGTAACGGTTGGTGGAGACGACCGCGCACCCCGAACCGCCGGGCAGGAGCGGTTGCAGCCACTCCGAGTCGATGACGTCGTCGACGACCATCAGCACGCGACGGTCCGCGGTCCAGGTTCGGAAGGTCCGGCTGAGTTCGTCGACGCTGGTCGGCAGGTCGTCCCGCGGCAGCCCGCAGGAGCGCAGGCTCGCGGTCAGCACCTCGTCCAGCCGGATGTCGCCGGATGCGGAGCCGGACATGTCCACGTAGAACTGCCCATCGGGGAACCGGGCCCGGGCCTGGTGGGCAGCCTGGAGCGCGAACGTGCTCTTGCCGATGCCTGGCGGCCCGTGCACCTCGACGACGGGGGACGCACCCGTACGCGACTGCCCGCCGCGCAGTAGGTCGGCGACCTGTTTCAGACGTACGTCGCGGCCGACGAAGTCGGGGATGCCCGGTGGAAGCTGGGCCGGCGCCACCGACCGGCTGACCGAGGCGGTCACGCGTTGCCGGGGCAGCCCGATGAGTTGGGGGTCGTCGGCGAGGATGGCCTGATGCAGCCGTTGCACGGCGGCGGACGGTTCCAGCCCGAGTTCCTCGACGAGTTGCCGGCGGATTCGGCGGAACACGTCGAGTGCCTCCGGTCGCCGTCCACACCGGTGCAGCGCGAGCATGAGCTGACCGGCGAACCCTTCGTGGGTGGGGTAGTCGTGCATCGCGCCGCCGAGTTCGTCGACGACTCCGTGATGGTGGCCGAGTTGCAGCAGGGCACTGAACCGGCGCTCCAGCGCGGCCTTGCGCCGTTCCTCGAGCTGGGTGGTCCACACCGAGAGCCGGCGTCCTTGGGTAACGTCCACGAGCGCCGGTCCCCGCCAGGTGGCGAGGGCGTCCCCGAGCGTCTGAGCGGCCTTCTCCAGTTCTCCGCCGTCCATCTCGGCGCGCCCCTGGGTGACCAGTCGATCGAACCGGTGCACGTCGACCGCCTGTAGGTCGTCGAGCCGGAGCTCGTACCCGCCGACCCGGGTCATCAGAATCGGTTCGGTGGGCTGCTCCGGAGGAGGTTCGGTGCCCAGGTCGAGCCGGCGCCGCAACTGGTAGATGTAGGTCTGCATGGTGGTCAGCGCACTCGGCGGCGGCCGGTTCTCCCAGAGTTCCTCGAAGAGTTGATCGACGCTGACCAGCATGTTCGCGTTGAGGACGAGCGCGGCGAGCACCCGTCTGAGCTTCGGGGCCGACGGGGTGACGTCCACCCCGGACCGTTGCACCATCAACGGACCGAGCAGCTTGATCTCGATCATGCGCGCTCCCCCGATTTCCGCATGCCACTCACTTGTTCCCCCGGACAATCATCTGTCCGGCAAACTAATCGATCAGCGAAGTCAGCGCCGTTCGCCAGATTAGCTAGGACAGGAGCGTCGCGACAAGACCTGGAACGTTGCTCGAATACCACTGGAAGAGCGCGTACGGACCAGCGCCGCCGGGTTCCCGTCACATCAACGACGGCAAAGTGGGAAAGCGCCGAACGGGCCGCCTTTGCCTCCCGACATATCGTCCCAGCCCTGGCATTATGGGAAGGTCATCTGCTGCGTATCCCACCCAGAAAAGGGATAAACCGCGCGAATCTCCTCCCGACGGCACCCAGCCCGCGCACTTGTTTCGAAAATGTTAATCGTTTTGGACGCCTCGCACGCAGAACAGGCCGGCCGATCGGCAGGTCCACCCGATTGCCATTTATTGCCCCGAGAAAATTACCCGCTCGATCTCGATTAAACGGTTGGCCGATGACGACTCGATCGTCTGCCAGAAATGACGTCGACGCAACCGTGCCGACAACCGAAGAGCACCGCCGCAGGTCAATTCTCCGCCATTTCCCGACGACGCCGCCGACCGACGGGCGGCCCGCCGCCGGCTGCACGCCCGTCCACGTGGCCATGCTGATCAGGGAGAACATCGAGCTCGACCGCTTCCCGCGGCGGCTGGCGCATCGCGCGCGGAACTGGATACTTCCAGCACCCGCACCCGCACCCGCACCCGCACACTCACCCGCACACTCACCGAATGCAACTGTAGAATCACGGGGAGGCACACTCGGTGGTGTTCGATGTGCAATCAACCCGTTCCGCGAAGTTCCCGACTCCGGCTCGGATCTTCCGTTTCGGTCGTAGTGAACGTTCACATCAGACCCCGCGTGGGCGGACGCACGCGGTTCGCGGCGGTTCGGCCCGCGCCCCGTCCGGCCGGACCGGCAGCACGCCGGCACTCCGGCCGGGCATGGCGCGCGTCACCGCCCGGCGGACGACGGGGTGGCCATACCAGCCGCGCACCTCGCCATGGGGAGCCGGACGACCGCGCGAAGGGGGTTCTCAACGGCCAGGAAGGCCGGTTCTACACGCCGGGCACGGTTGTCAGGTCCAGGCGCGATCGAGGGCCAGCGCCAGCCGCCTGGTCCACTGATCGGCGGTGCCCGTGATTCCGGGACACTCGTCGGTGAAGTTGGTCCAGTCGACCTGCCAAGACAAGGCGGTCTCGGCAGTGAAGTCGTCCGCTTCGGCACCGAGCTCGGGGCGCATGAGCTGGCGGACGAGGGCTCGGTCGACGGTGGTGTGTTCGGCGAGTAGGACCGCGTCATAGAGGTCCTTGCCCTGCGGGTACCCGTCGGTGGCCAGCCACAGCAGCTTCCACGCCAGCGCCAGCGAGGCGGGCGCGGCGAGTACCGGCTCGTCGATGTCCGGCAGTATCAGCGCCTCTGGTGGGAGGGGAAGCTTCTCACCGAAGACGACGTCGACCTGTACGTGGCCGTCCGGCGCCCCCGGTGTGTGGAACGGGATCACGAGGCGGCGTCCGTCGGCTCGTTCGTACGTCCAGATGGCGGCCTCGGTTATCCGGTCCGGTTGCAGGCCGGCGCCGGGCGCGGTTCGCACGGCGGTCTTGATGTCATCGAGCAGCGTGCGAGCGTCGGTGCTGTCGCTGGCGATGGTGTGCGGGGTGACGACGAAGTCGAGGTCGCCCGGCTCGCGGGCGGCGTCGCCGACCCAGGTCGCCATGGTGACGCTGCCACGCAGGACCAGGTGCCGAACCCAGGTTGTGGTGGCGATGGCCGCCAGGACGTGATTCATGGCGGCACGCCGGGCGGTGGTCCACAGTTGGCCGGTGGCCTCCACGACGAAGTCGGGCTCTCCGGCGTGGTAGGCGTTCGGGTACTGCCGGAGAGCAGGGTCGAACGCCGCCTTCTGACGCACGGTCGGGCTGATGGGCAGCGGCCGGTAGGTCGGGGGGTAGTCGGGTGAACCAGCCGGCGCCGACCTCATCCTGTTCTCACGCTCCCGCGCCCAACCGCCCGCCCTCGGCGCGGGCGAGTCCAGCCAACCGTGGTCGTGGTGCAGGTCGCTGTCGGAGACGACGTACTCCTGCTCCACGGCCATAGGCTCGTGGCCGGCGGCCCGGAGGGTCGCGACCAGCTCGTCCAGCCGCCGCCCGGCCGTGGCGAGCCCGACACCGTGACATCGCTGGTTGACGAACCGTTCCTGCGCGCCGTCCACCAGCTCCCGGCGGGCGTTACGGGACAACCGTGCCCCGTGCGGGGCGACCAGGTCGGTGAGCGCCATCAGATCCGCCACCGCCGTACTGGGGAGCAGCAGTTTGACGTGGTGCTCGAAGTACCGGTCAGCGGGTTCGACTGCCGCCTGCTCATCCGACTGCGGTACGCCGACGCACCACGGCGCCGCCTCGATCTTCGAACGGCACGGGTGGATCCCTGCCTCGCGCAGTTCGCGTCGCCAGTGCCGCACCGCGGCAACCTGCTCGGTCAGGGTGCCTCGGCCGGTCAGGGTGAGCATCGGTTGAGAGACGTTGGCGCCACGATCGAGCACGATATGGACGAACTTCAGCCCATGTTGGGCGGCGAACGCCGACAGCTTCTCGGCGTGATGAGCGTAAGCCGTGATGTGGATCTCGAAGTCCCCCGACACCGCAAGCACCGGCGGAGTCTATGGCACGGCCATCAGGCCGGGAAACGCGATTCCCGCGCAGCATGGGTGGGGCGTCGAGGATTTCTCGCATCCCCTACCGTCCCTACCTATGACCCACCCGTACCAGATGCCCCAACCGCCGAAGCGGCGGACGTTGCGAACCGTGTTGATCGTCGTTGGCGTGGTCGTCGTGCTGTGCTGCGGTGGCGCCGGCATCGGCGGCTTCTTCCTGTACAAGGAAGTCAAGGGGGCAACGGATCCGGCGCGGCAGGCTGCCGAGTCGTTCGTCAGCGACCTGGAGGCGGACGATGCGGACGCGGCGTACGGCTTGTTGTGCGGCGACACGCGCGTCAGGTACACGAGAGAGGCCTTCGTCCAGGGCGTCGCCAAGCAGCCGAAGATCCGCGGCCATAAGGTCAACGGCGTCAACGTGTCGAGCGTCAACGGCCGCACGTCCGCGACGGTGAACATGGCCCTGACACTGGACAGCGGCTTCACCGACCGGCACCTCTTCACGTTGGTGAAGGAGGATGGCGCCTGGAAGGTGTGCGGCCAGCCATACTGAGCCCGCGCGGCCGTGAGTTCCGCGGTGAAATCCGTTGTGGCACACCGTGGGGTCGCCGAGCATGGGCGGTGTGAGCCGAAGCCTGCGTACAGATCCCCGGGCGCGCCAGGCGCTCCGTCGCGCTCCGGGGTTGGACCGGATCCGGATCCACGTACAAACGGCGCGACCGGGATTCGCGCATCCGGCAAGCCGACGTGACGTTCGTGAGGTGCTGGAGGTCGTCGGGCCCTTCGCCTGGTACGGGCTACGCGTCATCGAGTTGCGGCAGACCGAGGACTTCGACCTCCGATCGGTTCTGTACGGCAGGACCAGAACACCGGGCGAGATCCTTCTCTACGAACAACCGGTACACGAAGCGGCCCGGCTGCGGGACTTCATGCGATTTGACGTACTGCTGCACGAGTGTCGCCCGCGCAGTGGTACCGGTCGGATGACAGCGACACCGAGGATTGGCGTGATCCCGAGCCCCGGGCGGAAACGTCGATGCTCCAGACCTTCGTGCCGTTGGGCGCCGCGTCGTAGTAGGCGATCGTGTCGTTGCGGATCTGGTAGCGGGCGGTGATCTGGCCCGTCTCGGTCAGCGCGACGCGATGGCCGTCGACGCGCGGCGCCGACCAGGGCTGCGAGCACGGCTGCGATGGCGCCCCAACGGTTACCGCCGCCGGCCCCGCCCCCGCAACAGCATCAGAACCACCGACAACACGAGCATCGCACCGGACCCACACAGCACGGCGACGTACAACACCGGACCACCGAGGCTGCCGTCGCAGCTCCTGCCACATCCGTTTCGGGAACACGCCGCCCATCTCAGCAGAAGCCGCCTCTGCGCGTCCGCCCTCTTTGGCGGCGGCGTCACCGCCAACTCAAGGGACCTCTCAGGACCCGGCGACCGGCCAGCGCGGACGCCACCGGCCACTACGTTCAGCCAGTCGCGCGGGGCGACGACCCGCCGCCGCCTCAGGCGGTGCCGGACGGGCGTTCGCTGACCCTCTCGGCGATCGCCCGGCCCAGCTCCGCCGTCGTGCCGGTGCCGTGTAGGTCGGGGGTCAAGGGCGCCTGTCCGGGCCCGTACGCCAGGACGTCCTCGATCGCGCCGAGCAGGTGGGCGGCGGCCTCGGGGTGGCCGAGGTGCTCCAGCATCATCGAGCCGCACCAGATCTGGCCGATCGGGTTGGCGATGCCCTTGCCTGCGATGTCGGGTGCGGAGCCGTGCACGGGCTCGAACAGGCTCGGGTGCTCACCACCAGGGTTGATGTTGGCGCTCGGGGCGATGCCGAGGGTGCCGGTGCAGGCCGGGCCGAGGTCGGAGAGGATGTCGCCGAACAGGTTGCTGGCCACAACCACGTCGAACCACTCCGGGTGGAGCACGAACTGCGCCGCGAGCGCGTCGATGTGGAACTTGTCGAGGCGAACGTCGGGGAACCGCTCGCCCATCGCGGCCACCCGCTCGTCCCAGTACGGCATGGAGATGGAGATGCCGTTGCTCTTGGTGGCGGACGTCAGGTGCCGCTTGGGGCGACGGTTGGCCAGCTCGAAGGCGAAGCGCAGGACACGGTCGACGCCGACGCGCGTCATGATCGTCTCCTGTAGGACGGTTTCCCGGTCGGTGCCCTCGAAGATCCGCCCACCCACGCTGGAGTACTCGCCCTCGGTGTTCTCCCGCACGACGACGAAGTCGATGTCGCCCGGGAGCCGGCCGGCCAGGGGACTGCGGACGCCGGGCATGAGCCGACAGGGGCGCAGGTTCACGTACTGGTCGAAGACCCGCCGGAACTGCAGGAGGCTGCCCCAGAGCGAGACATGGTCGGGTACGACCTCCGGCCAGCCCACCGCGCCGAAGTAGATGGCGTCGTAGCCACGCAGCGTCTGTTCCCAGTCGGGCGGCAGCATTGCGCCGTGCCGCTGCCAGTAGTCGGCACTGGCGAAATCGAAGCTCTCGAAGTCGAGCGTCAGGCCGAAACGACGTGCCGTGGCGTCCAGCGCGTCGAGGCCGGCCGGGACGACCTCCTTGCCGATGCCGTCACCGGGAATGACGGCGATCCGGTGGGTGGTCACGGCGTCTCCCGAAGCGCTGCCAGGCCGCCCTGCGAGTCCTCCAGTGCGATGCGTTCGGCGGCGGCGGAGTCGCCCGCACGGAGCGCCCGGACCAGGGCCCGGTGGCTGCTGTATCGCTCCAGGCCGAACGTGTCGTCCTCCGCCACGCGTTGCAGAAGCAGCTCGCGGCGCTGCGGGCGGGAGAACACGCGGCTCTGCTCGAGCATCCGGATCAGCACCGGGTTGTGCGCGCAGGCGCTCACCGTGTCGTTGAACCGCTGCATGGTGTCGAGCAGCTCGGTGAGGTGCCGCTCGACCGGCCCGCCCTGCGCGGACCGCTCCTTGAGAAGGATCAGCAGGTCGTCGGCGCGGTCGAGAAGGGCGTCGAGCGCGTCGAGCTGCTCGGCGGTGGCGTGTCGGGCGGCGAAGCGGGCGACGAGGCCCCGCAGGCCGACCTCCACCTCCGCGAGGTCGTCGATGGCGGCGTCGCGGATGGCGGCGACCAGCACGGTACGCGGCCCGATCCGCTCGATCAGCCCGTCGAGCTCCAGCCGGCGCAGGGCCTCGCGGACCGGTGTCGGGCTGACCGCGAGCCGCTCGGCCATGCCCCGCTCGGTGACCTTCTCTCCCGGCGCGAGCTCGCCGGTGGCGATCGCGGTGCGAACGTGTCGGTACGCCTGATCGGCGAGCGTCCCGGCTGTCGTCATGACCGCACTCTAGCGCATGACACAGCAAATTTGTTTGCAACTGTTGACGAGTTTGCTACAGCAACTTACCGTGACCCGGGACACAAGGAGGTGGACGTGTGTCCAACCGGCGGATCACGTTCTTCATAGCCCTCGCGCTCTTCGCGCAGGAGTCGACCTGGAACTTCTATGACAATCAGGTGCCCGTGCTGCTGCGCGAGCACGTGGCGAGCGCGGCGCTCGTGGGCGCGCTGATGGGGATGGACAACCTGCTGGGGATCTTCATCCAGCCCTGGATCGGCAACCGGTCCGACAACACCCGGACCCGGTGGGGGCGGCGGATCCCGTACCTCGCGGTGGGCATGCCCCTGGCCGCGCTGGTCTTCGTACTCCTGCCGTGGACCACGTCGCTGGCCACGCTGGTCGTGGTGATGTTCTGTTACGCGCTGATCGCCAACACCACGCGACCGTTGGCGGAGTCGTTGGTGCCGGACTTCCTGCCCCCGCAACGGCGCGGCCGGGCGAACGCCGCCGTGAAGATCGCGACCGCACTGACCATCATCGTCGCGTCGCTGGTCAGCCTTCTCGTGGTGGACGACCATCTGAGGGCGGCCTTCGTCATCCCCTCGGTGATCATGCTGACCGCCACGTTCGTGCTGCTGGCCAACGTGCGCGACAGCCGGTCGGCGGCCTACCAGGCCGCGGTGGCCGAGGAGGCCTCCGCCGGTCCCGCCGCGGTCAGCCAACCGCTGCGGCAGATCGTCTCCGGCCTGTTCACCGACCAGGACCGCCGCCGGCTCCTGCTGCTGCTGACCGTCCTGCTCTTCGGCGGGGCATGGTTCGCCTCCCGGTCGTTGATCACCCCGTACGGCATGGAGGCGCTGGGCCTGAGCCGCGGCGACGCGGGCGGACTCACCCTGCCCAGCGGCATCGTTTACGTGGCCGCCGCCTATCCGGCCGCGCTGCTGGCCGAGCGCTTCGGACGGCTGCGGATCATCGCCCTCGGCATGACCGTCTTCGCCGTCGCGCTGGCGGCGGGCGCCGTCGTGCAGACCGCCACCGGTACGGTCGTGGCGTTCTGCGTGGCCTCGGCCGGCGCCGCCGCCTTCACGATCAACGCGGCGGTGGCGCTGTGGAACCTGGCGCCGTCCAGCCGGGTGTTCGGCGCCTACACCGGCCTGTACGCGGTCACCTGGTACCTGGGCGGCTTCGGCGGCCCCGCCCTGATCGGCGTGGTGATCGACCTGGTCGGCTGGGACGGGATGCTGCTCTACATCGCCGTGCTCGCCCTACTCGCCGTGCTCGTCGTCGTACGCCTCGAACGCCTGCAGCGTGTGCACCGCGCCAACCGGGCCGACACCCTCACGGGAAGCGAATGATGTCGACCATCCTCATCAC
The DNA here is from genome assembly GCF_049841635.1 of Micromonospora sp. DT44. Classification (NCBI taxonomy): domain Bacteria; kingdom Bacillati; phylum Actinomycetota; class Actinomycetes; order Micromonosporales; family Micromonosporaceae; genus Micromonospora; species Micromonospora sp. DT44. The sequence continues at coordinate 100,525 of NZ_JBNCKS010000016.1, forward strand.
CACTGACTACCTCGCCCCCGGTGATGAGGTGGACACCTACCTGACCGGGCTCGGCTTCACGACGCGGCACGACCCGATGCGCGGACCACGCCGGCCGGAGCAGCTGATCGCGGCCCTGGCCGGCGTCGAGGGGGCGCTGATCGCCAACGAGCCGATGACCGCGGAGGTGCTGCGCCAGGCATCGGACCTGCGCGCGGTCGTGCGTACCGGAGTCGGGTACGACTCCGTCGACGTGGCCGCCGCCGGCCGGCTCGGGATCAGCGTGAGCAACCTGCCCGGGATCAACGCCAACGCGGTGGCCGAGTACACCATGGGGTTGCTGCTCGCCCAGGCCCGGTGCCTGGTGCCGATGGCCGCGGGCGTGGCCGCCGGCGGCTGGCCCCGCACCGACGGCCACGAGCTGCGCGGCAAGACGCTCGGCCTGATCGGGCGGGGCGCGGTGGCCCAGCGGGTGGCGCCGCTGGCCGCCGTCTTCGGCATGACAGTGCTGTGCACGGGCAGCCTCCCCGCGCCGGTCACCCGGATCACGCTCGACGAGTTGCTGCGCGACGCCGACTTCGTGTCGGTCCACACCGCACTGACCCCGCTCACGCGCCACCTCATCGACAGCGCGGCGTTGGCCCGGATGAAGCCGGGCGCGCACCTGATCAACACCGCACGCGGGCCGCTCGTCGACGAGGCCGCCCTGGTCGAGGCGGTCCGGTCCGGCCGGCTGGCGGGCGCAGCCCTCGACGTGGTGGACGTGGAGCCGCTGCCCGCCGACAGCATCCTGCGCGGCGTGGCCGGCATCACTGTCTTCTCGCACATGGCCGGGCAGACTGCCGAGGCCCGGCTGGCCGCGGGGATGGAGGGTGCCAAGGAGCTCGTCGCCGCCCTCGACGGCCGGCCCGCCCACTCGCTCACCGAACCGAAGGAGCCGGCATGACCACCACAACAGCGGACGCGGACGTGATGGTGATCGGCGCGGGCCTCGCCGGACTGGTGGCCACCGCCGAACTCGTCGCCGCTGGCCGATCCGTCCTGCTGCTCGACCAGGAGCCCGAGCAGAGCCTCGGCGGCCAGGCGTTCTGGTCGTTCGGCGGGCTGTTTCTGGTCGACTCGCCCGAGCAGCGCCGGATGGGCATCCGCGACTCGACCGAACTCGCCTGGCAGGACTGGCAGGGCAGTGCCGGTTTCGACCGCCCCGAGGACGCCTGGCCACGGCGCTGGGCCGAGGCGTACGTCAACTTTGCCGCCGGTGAGAAACGCGCGTGGCTGCGGGGCCTCGGCGTCAAGATGTTCCCCATCGTCGGCTGGGCCGAACGCGGGGGCTACGACGCCACCGGGCACGGCAACTCGGTGCCCCGCTTCCACGTCACCTGGGGTACCGGACCGGGCCTGCTCGAACCCTTCATCGCGATCGTGCGGGAGGCGGCCGGACGCGGCCTCGTCCGGTTCGCCTTCCGGCACCGGGTCGACGCGCTGACCATCAGCGACGGCGCGGTGGTGGGTGCCACGGGCCGGGTCCTGGAGCCCAGCGAGGCCGCCCGCGGCGCCGCCAGCTCGCGGGAGGAGATCGGCGACTTCGCCTACACCGCGCAGGCCGTCATCGTCACCTCCGGCGGTATCGGCGGCAACCACGACCTGGTCCGCCGCAACTGGCCGGCACGGCTCGGTACGCCGCCCACCCACATGATCAGCGGCGTTCCCGCCCACGTGGACGGCCGCATGCTGACCATCACGCAGGACGCCGGCGGCGCCGTGATCAACCCGGATCGGATGTGGCACTACGTCGAGGGCATCCAGAACTGGGACCCGATCTGGGACAAGCACGGCATCCGGATCCTGCCCGGGCCGTCCTCCGTCTGGCTCGACGCGCGCGGACGACGGCTGCCGGTGCCGCTCTATCCCGGGTTCGACACCCTCGGCACGCTCGCCCACCTGCGCACCACCGGCCACGACCACAGCTGGTTCATCCTCACGCAGAAGATCATCGAGAAGGAGTTCGCGCTCTCCGGCTCCGAGCAGAACCCGGACCTGACCGGTCGCAGCGTCAAACAGGTACTCGGCCGCCTCCGTGCCGGCGCACCGGCGCCGGTGGAGGCATTCAAACAGAAGGGCGCCGACTTCGTCGTGGCCAACCGGCTGGACGAGCTGGTGAAGGGCATGAACGCGCTCACCGACGAGCCTCTGCTGGACCCGCTCGACATCCAGCGCACGATCGAGGCGCGCGACCGGGAGTTGGCCAACAGCTTCACCAAGGACATGCAGATTGCCGCCATCCGCAACTTCCGAAACTACCGGGGCGACCGGCTCATGCGAACCGCGGCGCCGCACCGACTCCTCGACCCGAAGGCCGGGCCGCTGATCGCCGTACGCCTGCACGTGCTCACCCGCAAGACGCTGGGCGGCCTGCACACCGACCTCGACGGTCGGGTGCTGGACGGCACCGGCCAGCCGGTGCCCGGGCTCTACGCCGCCGGCGAGGCCAGTGGGTTCGGCGGTGGTGGCATGCACGGCTACCGCGCGCTGGAAGGCACATTCCTGGGCGGCTGTCTCTTCTCCGGCCGCCAGGCCGGCCGCGCCGTGGCCGCCACCGTCGGATGACCGGCTCATACCCGCGAAATGAGGAAACCGTGACCCGCGACCGCGTACGCATTCTCGTGCCCTCGGGCATGCTCGGCTCGGGATTCCCGCCCGAGATCGTTGACCGTGGGCTGGAACTCGGTGCCGACGTCATCGCCGTGGACGGAGGGTCGACCGACTCCGGCCCGTACTATCTGGGCACCGGCACGGCCAAGACCACCGCGGCGGCCGTGGCCCGCGACCTGCGCCTGCTGCTCCGGGCGGCGGCGAAGGCGCGTATTCCGCTGATCGTCGGCTCGTGCGGTACCAGCGGCACCGACTCCGGTGTGGACTGGGTCGCCGGGATCGCCCACGGCATCCTGGCTGAGGAAGGGCTGGACCTGCGGGTCGCCACCATCTACAGCGAGCAGCGGGCCACCGACCTCAGGGGCCATCTCGACAAGGGCCGGATCCACCCGCTCCCGCCGGCCGGCGACCTCGACCCGGCGACGTTGGACAGCTGCCAGCACATCGTCGCGATGATGGGCCATGAGCCGATCGCTGAGGCGCTGGCGGGCGGAGCCGACGTGGTACTGGCCGGGCGTGCCACCGACACCGCCGTGGCCGCCGCCTTCCCGCTGATGGCCGGCATGCCGGCCGGCCCGACCTGGCACGCCGCCAAGATCATCGAGTGCGGCGCGCAGTGCACCACGAACCCGCGCTCCAGCGGGGTCTTCGCCACCATCGACGCCACCGGCTTCACCATCGAGCCGCTCGACCCGACCGTCGCCTGCACTCCCACCTCGGTCGCGGCGCACATGCTCTACGAGACCGCCGACCCGTTCTCGATGCGGGAACCGGCCGGCACGCTGATGGTCGCCGACGCCACCTACCGGGCCCTGGACGAGCGGCGGGTACGGGTGGAGGGTTCCCGGTTCGAGCCGGCCCCCTACACGAACAAGCTTGAGGGGGCCCGGATCACCGGGTACGAGACGATGTCGTTCACCGCCATCCGCGACCCGCACATCCTCGGCCAGATCACCACCTGGGCACAGCTGCTGCGCCAGGTCACCACGGATCGGGTCGCCCAGACGCTCGGGCTCAGCACCGACGACTACGCCTTCGACATTCGCCTGTACGGCTACGACGCCGTGCTGGAGGCAACGGACCCGGACACCCGGACACCGCGCGAGGTCGGCGTGATGCTCCTGGTCCGCGCCGTCGATCAGCAGACGGCCACCGCCGTCGCGAAGATCGCCAATCCGCTCATGCTGCACCTGCCCACGCCCGATATGGACTACCTGCCCAGCCTCGCTTTCCCCTACTCCCCCGCCGAGACCGAGCGCGGGGCAGCGTACGAGTTCGTCCTCAACCACGTCGTCGACGTGGACTCGCCCACCAGCCTCTTCCGCATCCACCTCCCGGAGGACAGCGTTGTCCGATAACGCCCACCCCCGCACCGTCGCCGGCCTCGCGCTGGAGGTTCGGTCGAAGAACGCCGGCCCGTTCTGGGTGACGATGGAGCTGTTCATGCGCGACACCGCCGGGTACGCCCTGGTAGCCGACCCGGGCTTCCTGGACGCGCCGCTGGTCGCCCGCCTCTACGGCGTACCGGCCGACGCCATCCGCATCTTCCGGATACCGGCGCTGAACGTCGTCAAGATTTCGTTCCCGCGCCCGGTGGCGCAGGGCAGCCTGCGCGACCGCGACATCCACGCCGGACAGCACCATGTGCCCCTGGCCATGCTCCCGCTGCCCGAGTCGCACTGAGACCAGTGCCGACCGGGTCAGCGGAAGCCTCCCGCTTCACGAGTCGCGGTCAGGTACCGGACGGACTCTGCGGGCGCTGGCCGTGAGCCGGTCGGCGAGCGCGGTGACGAGCCCGCGGAGTTCGTCCGGCCGCTCGATGACGAACGGCCGGTCGAGCGACGCGAGCACCGGGGGCAGCCAGTCGAGCCGCTCCGCCCGCAGTTCAACGCGCAGCCAACCCTCACTGTTGAGATCGGCGTCTGCCGGCGACGACAACTCCTCCACGATCGCGATGCTGGCGGGAAGCCGGGTACGGAGCTGCTCCACCGTCGCCTGGATCAGCAGGGTGACCTCATACCGGTACGGCGCCTTGGCGAGCGCCGAAAGAACGCGCTGCGCCGGATCGAGTCCGACCGGTGGCTCGAAGGAGCCAGGAAGGGTCCTCGCGTCAGTGATCCGATCAAGCCGCAACGTCCGGTCCTCAGCGATCTCAGGGTCCGCACCTGTGACGTACCACCGGCCCGAATGGGCGACGAGCCCGTACGGGTGCAGCGTCCGTGCACTGCGCCGGCCGTCGGCGGTGGTGTATCTGATCGACAACGGCTGGTGATGGCGCACCGCATCGGCGACAGCGAGTAAAACCCCCGTCTGCGGGGCGTGGGATTCGCCGGGCGGAGCCGTGAAGGCGAGGGCGTCGAGCACGGTGCCGAGTCGGCGGGCGAGGCGCTCGGGCAGTACACGGCGGATCTTGGCCGCTGCCGTCTCAACCGCCGTGTCGGACGTCGTCGCCAACCCTGTTCGGGGACCGGCGACCAGGCCGAGCAGCACGGCGAGAGCTTCGTCGTCGCTGAGCATGAGCGGCGGCATGCGGTACCCCGGACCGAGTCGGTACCCGCCGTGACGACCGCGTACCGACTCGACCGGCACGTCGAGGTCAATCAGGTGACCGACGTACCGCCGCACGGTGCGCCCGTCGACGCCCAGACGGTGGGCGAGTTCGGCCACCGTCCGGATGCCGCCTGACTGCAGGAGTTCCAACAGGGTAAGGACCTGAGCGGTAGGTCGAACCACCTGCCGAATTTACCGCGAATACTGGACCGATTCTGTCCGGTATTGGTTCTAGCGTGGCCATGCCACCTGGCTCCACCCAAGCTTGGAGATCACATGAACCTCGTCTCAGTCCGGATCATCACTGGTGATGTCGCACGCCTCGTCAACTTCTACGAACGGGTCACGGGAGTGCAGGCGGACTGGGCCACCGAGGACTTCGCTGAGCTGCGAACCACCTCCGGCACTCTCGCGATCGGCAGCACTCGCACCGTCTCACTGTTCGCGCCTGGGTCCGCTCAACCGGCGGACAACCGCAGCCTGATCATCGAGTTCCTCGTCGACGACGTGGACAGCGTGCACCAGAACCTGACCAGCGTCGTCGAAGACTTCGTCAACGAGCCCACCACACTGCCCTGGGGCAACCGGTCGCTGCTGTTCCGTGACCCCGACGGCAACCTCGTCAACTTGTTCACTCCGGTCACCCCGGCCGCCATCGAGAAATTCGCTCGCTGAGGCCTCGCCTCGCCTGCCACGCGCAGCACACCGACAACGGCTCGGCTGTCCAGGCTTGGGCTCAGGTGTTCGCGACCTGGTAGGAGCCAGAGCGCGCGTCCTCCGGCAGGGCGGGACCGCTGGTGCTCCAGCCGAACGTGTTGCGTGCTTTGTCGGAGGTGATTCGCGCCGAGGATCGGAGCAACGCGGCCATCGGCCCCATGGCGCTCTCCGCCTGTTCGGCGGTGATCGAGGTCGCGGTGGCTCCGGTCAGGTCCGCGATCGCCTCGGCGAGTTCGCGGAAGGTGAACTGTCGCGGTCCGGCCGCGTTGTAGGTGCCCGCTACCGGGCGCTCCAGGGCAGTCAGGTACAGGCGGGCGAGATCGTCCACATGCACCGGGGTCCACTCGTTGTTGCCGGCGTCGATGTAGGTGGCCGCGCCCGAGCGGGTGGCGGCGTCGATCAGACTGGTCAACAGCAGGGATCCGCCCCGGCCGTAGACCAGACCCGCGCGAATGATGATGCTGTTCAGGCCCGCCGCCTCGCGCACCAGTCGCTCGCCGACGAGCTTGAAGGGCTGCGGGCCCGGCTCCGGCAGTTCCGCGTCTTCGTCGCGGGAATGGTTGGGGTCGAGCCCGTAGACCAGGTTCGTGCTGGTGTAGAGGAACGGCTTGCCAGTGCCGGCCTTGCCCGCCCCACGGGTCAGCGCCTCCACGGCAGCGGCCTCTGCCCTGATCGCGTCCTGGCCACCGAAATAGTCCACTGCGGTGTGCACCACCGCATCGGCTTCCGCGGAAGCCTGCTCAAGGAGCGCGGTGTCGGTCAGGGTGCCGAGCAGAGGAGACGCACCCGCCTCGGCCGCCTTGGCTGCCGATTCCGGGGACCGGGTCAGCGCCACTACGTCGTGGCCGGCCGCGACGAAGTGTTCGACGAGCACCGAGCCCAGGTAGCCGGTGCCGCCGGTGATGAGGATCTGCATGTTCTCTCCAGAGCCGAGCGAGTGATGAAACGGATGGACCATCCGTTTGCCAACGGTAGCACGAACCGGATGGGTCATCCGTTTCACCGGTCTGAGCCGCCCGTTGGGGGCCACGGCTCCAGGTGGGGGCAAGCGGAGCTGTTATCCGCTTATGCTGGAGGAGTGACTGCCTCGCCGCCCCGTAAGGACGCAGTACGCAACCGCCAGCGGATCATCGAAGTTGGCCGGAAGCTGGTCGCGGACGGCACCCCGATTCAGCTGAACGAGGTGGCCCGCGCGGCCGGCGTCGGTGTCGCCACGGTGTACCGGCACTTCCCGACGCCTCAGGCACTGATCGAGGCGGTGTCGGTGGACGGACTTGAGACGCTGATCCAGGCCGCCGAACGGGCCGCGCAGCAGGATGACCCCTGGACGGCTTTCCGTGATCTCCTGGTCAGGGTCGTGGACGCGCAACTACTCGACGCCGCCCTGTCCTCGGTCCTGTCCACGCCCCCGGCCAGCCTGCCGGGCACCGCGGACCTGCTCGATCAGTTGTCCTCGCTGTTCAACACACTGTTCGTACGGGTCAGGGCCGCAGGGCTGCTGGCGCCCGGCATCACGCTCGCCGACATGACGCCACTGATGTGTGGAGTCGCTTTCTCGGCAAAGATGCATCCAGCCACCGACGCGCAACAGCAAGCCGCCGCCGGCCGCCACTACCTCGACATTGTGCTGAACGGGATACGGGCCCGCTGAGGGCCGCAGGGACCGAAACACAACCCGGTCGCCTCTACTCCGGCGGCCCCTGGTCGACGGAGAGACCGAGATACGTCCCACCGGAGGCGTCGATCACCTGGCCGGTCACCCATCGCCCCGCTGGGGAGGCAAGGAAGGCGACCACGTCCGCGACATCCGCCGGCTCGCCGACCCGACGGAGGGCCGAGAGCCCGGTGACGACCTCGCGGAGCGCCGGTTGGGCGTCGAACCAGGCCACGTTGTTCTCGGTGGCGGTGGTCCCGGGCATCACCGCGTTCACCGTGATACCCCGAGGGCCCAGTTCCTGTGCCAGCGTGACGCTGAACGTGTTGATCGCGCCCTTCGTCATGGCATACGCAAGAGTGCCGGGTATCGCGACGCGGGTGGCGACGGACGAGACATTGACGATCCGGCCACCGTCGCGAAGCAGGTCCAGGCCACGCTGGACCACGAAGAACGGCGCTTTCACGTTGATCGCGAACAACTCGTCGAAGTCATTCGGCCGTGCGGTGGCCAGCGTCGGCGTGGCCCCGCCGATCGCCGCGTTGTTCACCAGAACGTCGATGCCGCGCGGCGCGCCGCGTTCGGCCAGCCCGGCCTCCACGCCAGCCCAGAGCCGATCGGCGTCACCCGCCACGCCGAGCTGCGCGCCCACCGCGAACGCGGCGCCACCCGCCTCGGTGATCTGCGCGACGGTCTCCTGCGCGGCTGACTCGCTCGTGCCGTAGTGCAGCACCACCAGCGACCCAGCGGCGGCGAGCCGCTTGGCAATCGCGCCGCCGATGCCCCGGCTCGCGCCGGTGACGAGGCTTGTCGCGCCGTCCATCGTTTCCATGATCTCCCCTTCGTGTCGCGTATCGAAGCAGGTCCCACGGTCCGACCCTCGTCGTGCGCCCGGCAACGGACTGAGGTGTCGCGGCGTACGGTTGTCGCACTTCCTCATCCGGAGAATCGTCCGCGCGTACGCTCGTTTGATGCGCTGGGACGCCGAGGAGAAGCGACGCCGAATCCTGGCCGCGGCACGGCGCGCATTCGCCGAGAAGGGCGAGGACGTCACGGTGGCTCGGATCGCCCGCAGCGCCGGTGTGTCCGTCGCCACCGTCTATCGGCGCTTCCCCACCCGGGACAGCCTCGTCACCGACGCTTACGGCGATCAGTGGAACGATTGCGCAGCCATGCACGCCGAAGCCCTCAGCGATCCGGACCCGGCGCGTGCGCTGCGGGAACTGATTCGCACGCTCTGCGCCTACCAGTTACAGGACAGAGGCTTCACCAGGGCCTACGTCGAGGCGGTGGTCACCGGACGCGGGCTCGACCACGAGCGGCAGGAGACCGAACGGGTCATCGCCCGGCTGCTGCAGCAGGCACAGGCGATGGGAACCGTCCGCGCCGACCTGACCGTCGCCGATTTCCGGCTGCTGATCGCCGCCCACCACGGCGTCGTCCTGGCCGGTGGGCCCGACGCCGCGACGGCTTCCCAGCGCTATCTCGCACTGATGCTGCGCACGCTTCAACCCTGAAATTCCGCAGCCCGAAGCAGAAACCGGGCGTAGGCGTCTTTCCGCCTACGCCCGGTGAGCTCTGATCCTCAGGCCTGTTCGATGTCCGAGAACAGCCCCTTGAACGGGACCTGCGTCCCCACGAGGGTGCCGAAGACATCAGCGGCAACGGTTGTCGCGACCGCCGCGGAGGCGTCTTCGTAGCTGTCGAAGTAAAGGTCGAGCGTCCGGTACGCGGGGGTAGCGGTGCCATCCTCCTTCGGCCACACCTTCGCGGACTCGAGTCGCCGCAGCTTCGGGAACTTCGCTGCGGCAGCCTTCACGTCCGCGTAGGCCCGCTCGAAGTCGTCGGGGCTCGCCGGGTTGTCGATGATGATTGTGATCTTGGTAGGCACGGGACTCTCCTCAGTTTGTTCTATTTCGGACATAACTAACGCCGCAGATCTGAATTCAGCGGCCGTAGGTCTCCAACAGCCGCAGCCACACCTCACTGACGGTCGGGTAGGCCGGAACCGCGTGCCACAGCCGGTCCAACGGGACCTCGCCGACGATGGCGATGGTCGCGGCGTGAATCAGTTCCGCGACGTCCGGACCGGCGAGAGTGAAGCCGACGATCACCTTCCGGTCCTCGTCGACGACCATGCGGGCGTGTCCCCGGTAGCCATCGGCGTGCAGGGAAGCTCCGGCGACGGCCCCCAGGTCGTAGTCCACGACCCGGATCCGTAGCCCAGCTGCCTCGGCCGCAGCTGCGGTAAGACCCACCGACGCGATCTCCGGGTCGGTGAAGACCACCTGCGGCACCGCCCGCTCGTCAGCCGTCGCCACGTGCCGGCCCCACCGGCCGTCGTCGACCTTCTCGCCCTTCGCCCGGGCCACGATCACGTCGCCCACCGCCCGCGCCTGGTACTTGCCCTGATGGGTCAGCAGCACCCGCCGGTTCACATCGCCCGCCGCATAGAGCCACTCACCGCCGCCGACGACACGCAGGGTGTCGTCGACCGCCAGCCAGGCGCCCGGCGCCAGCCCGACCCGGTCGAGGCCGATGTCCTGAGTGTTCGGCGTACGACCGACCGCCACCAGCACCTCGTCAGCTTCGATCCGCTCGCCGGAGGCGGTCGTGATGTGGACGGCTCCGCTGTCGTCGCGGTTGACGGCGACGGCCTCCGCGCCGAGGCGTACGGACACGCCGGCCTCGCGCAACGACTCGGTGACCAGTTCGCTGGCGAACGGCTCCGCCGACGGCAACAGGCCGTCGCGGGCCAGCATCGTCACCGCAGACCCCAGGGCGGCGAACGCGGTCGCCATCTCGGCGGCCACGACGCCACCACCGATGATGGCGAGCCGACCGGGAACCGAGCTGGCCGAAGCTGCCTCGCGGCTGGACCACGGCGTCGCCTCGCGCAGCCCCGGGATGTCCGGCAACAGGGCGCTGCTGCCGGTCGCGACGACCACGGCGTGCCGCGCGGTCAGCGTCGTCGTGGCACCGTCGACGCCGGTCACCTCGACGACGCGGGCGGAGCTGATGCGCCCCTGGCCGCGGTGCAGCGCGATGCCCGCCGACGCCAGCCAGGAAACCTGACCGTCGTCCTGCCAATGCGACGCGAAGGAGTCCCGCCGGCCCAGCACCGCGGCCGCGTCCAGGTCTCCCGTCACCGCCTCCCGCGCACCCGGCAGTTGGCGAGCCGCGCGCAACGCGGACGCGCTGCGCAGCAACGCCTTGGTCGGCATGCAGGCCCAGTACGAGCATTCACCGCCGACCAACTCCCGCTCGACGATCGCGGCGGTCAGCCCGCCCCGCACGACCCGATCGGCCACGTTCTCCCCGACCGGACCGGCACCGATCACAATGACGTCGTACTCGATGGTGGTCATGTCAGTTGCCCTTCGCGGTACGGCCGAGACGGATGGCCGCGATGAGGAAGAAGATGGCACCGGGAATGGCGTAGCCGGCAGCGTTGGTCAGCGACGGGTTGTCCGCGGCAGCGCCGGCGATGAAGGACCCACCAGCCAGGATCGAGATGCCGCCGCTGATGATCATCGGCCACTGGCCGCCCATCTTCCGACGGGTGACGCCGACGATCAACTGGACCAGACCGGCGACGATCGCCCAGGCACCCCACACCCGCAGCATGGCGGGGATGCCGGACGCGCCCGCGACACCCAGGCCCACGGCCGCGATCAGGCTTACCGCGATGTTCACATACAGCAGGGTCGGCGAGCCGGTGGTCCGCGACGAACGGAGGTCGTAGATGGCGGCGCCCACGTCGAAGAGCGGGTAGAGCACGAACAGCGTCACCGCGAGCGGACCGATCTCCTTGGCGGTGGCGATCGTCACGAGCGCCCACACGATGGCGAACGCGAACCGGACGAAGTACAGCCGCCGCAGGGCGGAGGCCGTCTGGGAGATACCGGGCGATGCAGCAATGGTGGTCACGGGTGACCCTTTCAGCGGAGGGGCTTGGGAGACCGATCGTTCTGTCTTGTCGAGCATGACATGCTCAACCCGCATCGTCAAGACCGAACGTTCTATCCACTGCCCTGGCGCTCGCCACCCATGGCGATCGACCAGCGCGCCGTCGCGCCGGAGGGCGCCCGAAACCATTAGACCGAACGTTCTATCCGGTACGATGACGAGATGACGCCCACCGCACCCGGTGCCCGGCCCTCCGAGGCGCGCCAACGGCTCCTTGCCACGGCAACCAGGATCTTCTACTCGGAGGGCATCCATTCCGTCGGCGTAGATCGGATCATCGCCGAGGCGAAGGTGACCCGGGCCACCTTCTACCGGCACTTCCCCAGCAAGGACGATCTCATCCTCGCCTACCTGCGTGAGATCCATGAGATGGATCGCGGCGCGGTCGACACGGTCATCACGGCCAACGCACGGCCGGTCGCCCCACTCCTGGCCATCGCCAACTTCATCGCAGAGAGCATCCAGTCCCCGGGGTTCCGGGGATGCGCGTTTCTGAACGCAGCGGCGGAGTATCCGAACACGGAACATCCCGTACGTCAGGAGATCATCGCCCACCGGCAATGGTTCCTGGACACGCTCACCACGCTGATGGCGCAGGTCCAGGAGGAGACGGCAGAGTCCGCCGCGCGTCACTTCGTCATGCTCCGCGACGGTGCCATGGCAGCCGGATGCCTCTTCGACCCCGCGTTGGTGTCCGAGACCTTCCTCCGCGGCGTCGAAGGACTTCTCCGGATCACCGCCGAGCGCCAGTCGACCGAATCCGCCGGCTAGCCGGAAACGGCACCTCTGGTTGCGGCTGGCGCTCCAGGCGGTTGCGACCCAGATCAGCCAGAGCGCCCAGAGGGCCGGCAGGGCGCGGCACCTGCCCCCTTCTGGCAGTCGAGAACCTCGTCTCCGAGCGCCAGCGCGCGCACGACCAGGCGAAACGTTGCGTCAGCGTCAACCTCACGGCCGATTTGCCTACAAGTATTAGGGATATGCACAGGGGGCCGCCGGCTGGGAAGACGAGATCTGGGACGTCGAGATCGAGGTGGCCGGCACCACACTCGACGCCCTGGTCGCGGCGCACGGCGTACCCCACTTCGTCAAGATCGACGTGGAGGGATTCGAGGACGCCGTGCTGGCCGGGCTGAAACGCCCCCTGCCGGCGCTCTCCTTCGAGTTCACCACCATCGAACGGGACCTGGCCGCGCACTGCTTGGACCGGCTCACCCGCCGGGGCTTCACCAGGTTCACCGTCGCGCTCGGCGACGAGATGACGTTCGCACTCAACGGCTGGCTTCCCGCGCACGAGGTGGCGGCGTACCTGCGGGCGCTCCCCCACGAAGCCAACTCGGGCGACGTCTACGCCCGCGCCCAGCCCGCCTGACCCCGCCAGGTCCTCGTCCGCCCGGTCACCCAGATATTCGCGTTTGGCGGGAAAGCTGGTCCGCCTGCGCCGCGCTGCCCCGACTGCGCTCTGGTGTCTTTTGTGGCATACGTCGGCGGCTCGTTCGGGGCCGCGACGAACCTCGCGATGGGCGCGGGTTCGGCCCCTGTCAGGTCGCTGTTGCCGACTACAACAAGGACGGCAATCCAGATCTGGCCGTGGCCAACTCGGGTGCCGACAACGGAACGATGGTGCGGGCCGCCTGAAGGCGACCCGCACCGTTACCGAACGCTGGACGCGTCACGCCCGTCTGCCGGAATGCTGGTGGGTGCGAGTTCCCGGCCTACAGGCCGGCCTTCGTCACCCGGGAGGATTCGTACGTCGTGGAGGCCCGGGGTAGACCCGGCACGGTGGATACGTCCTTGACCAGCATGCCGGTCGTGGCGTCGATGGTCAGCACCTCGCTGCCCTCGCCGCCGAACACCTCGGGGCCGGCGGTGATCGTCAACGTGGCCTTGCCGTGGGTGGTCGAGTTCTCGACGCTGACCGCGGGGATGGTGGACAGCAGACGCAGCACACCGGCCCGGACCTGCGTGTTGCCGTCGCCGGCGGACAGCGCCTGGGTGCTGTACGTCCACAGGGCGTTGTCGAAGTGCCGCTCAACGGCCTGCGGGCTGTACGGCTTCGGCTTGTAGTTGCCGCCCTTCTGCTTGACGATCACCTGGGCGCGGGCCTGCTGCTTGTCCCACGCCGCCTTCTGCGCCGCGGGGTCGAGGCCCACCAGCGGATCCTCGGCTGCCTTGAGCATCTGGGTCCGGCCGTCGGCCGGGCTGCTGTCCGCCGCGGCGACGGCTGCCTTGAGCAGCGGTGCGTAGCCGCCGTCCGTCATCTGGTCCTGATGACGGGCGATCGCACGCTTGATGTCCCGCACGCTGTTGCCCGTATAGATCTCGTGACCGTCGGTGTACAGCGTGTAGACGACCTGCATGGTCTTGGCGCCGTTGACCTGTGTCGCCTTCACCAGCCACGCGTCGCCGGCCGGCGGGGTGACCGTCTTGATGGAACCGGCCAGGGTCATCAATGGCGCGCGCTCAGCGGACTTGTCGACGGTGGTCGAGCCCGTGGTGGCGGCCGGCGAATCCTTGCTGGCCTCCGTGCCCCCGGTCGCCGACGAGTTGAGCACCACAGCGACGACCGCCGCCGCGGCGGCAACCCCCACCCCGGCGCCGATACCCAATCGGCCCGCGAGACCGATCCGACGGCGGCGCTGAAGCGCCGGGCTGGACGCGTGGTCCCGCGTGGTTGTCGTCGTTTGCATGGTTGAAGGTGCCTCCACAGTCGTGTCCTCCGCTGATATCGCGCCGAGCCGCACGGCTCCGGGGTCGGCCATGGCCGCCCGCAGCACCGCCCGCGCCCGCTGATACGCCTCCGGGCGTAGTGGTTCTGCGCTGCCCAACGCACCGACCAGATCGAGCTCGTCGGTCATCGGTGTCTCTCCTTCGCGCTGTTGCGGTCCTTCAGAAGCGCGGACACTCCCGGCGCGTCGCGCAATGCCGTCCTGGCCTGGCTCAGCAGCCGCCGCGCCGTGCCGGCCGGTATGCCGAGTGCCCGCGCGGCGTCGGCTGCCGTCAGGTCCTCCCAGGCGACGAGCCTCAGGACCTCCCGCTCTTCTGGTTTGAGCCGCGTCAGGGCGGACCGGAGCACCGCCCGGGCGTCCATCCCGAGGTCCACCGCCGACCACGGATCCCATCCAGTAGCCACGTCCGGCACGTCCGCGACCAGGTCCTCGGCCGGCCGGGACCGCCAGTAGCGCCGCAAGCGGTTCAAAGCCACCCCGTACAGCCACGGCCGCGCATCGTCGTACGACCGGTCGTACGATCGCCGCGACTCGAACGCCGCGACCCAAACCTCGCCCAGGAGGTCCTCAGCGGCATCCCGCCCCGCCCGGCGAACGAGGTACGAACCGACGGCGGCCTCATGACGCTCGACCACCTCGACGAAGGCGTCGACATCGCCGTCCAGCGACCGGCCTATCAAATCGGCATCCGAAGCCATGGTCCTCCTCGGCACAGTCCGCGCTTCACCCTGACATTGCCGATCCGGCGGGAAAGTGTTCAGGCGCCGAGATCCGGGGGCAAGCGGACGCCCAACAGCGACCTCTCGGCGGCACGGGCGGCTGCCGCGCGGTCAGCGTCGGGCCCAAGCGTTGGCTGCCGGGCAGGGCCAGAGTTGAAGTCGGTATGGGCAGCGTCGCCCATGCTGCGCCCAGCGCCCAGCGCCCAGCGCCCAAGATCCTCACTAATTCAGTGATGTTGTCGCCTCAGCCGCGGCGGAAGCAGCAGCATCCCCGAAGTTGCGCGGATCTTGATGACGGTGCTCGGCGGCGCGGCTGCCAGCCCCCATCGGCAGCCTCCCGGCGGGCGGCCCGGGCAGTCCGCCGACCCCCCGCGCCGGGGCTGCTGATCGGCTACTCGCGGCTGGCTTGCATGGCGAGGCGGTCCTGCAGACGTGCGTGCCGAAACTGGTATCGCGGGCCGACGGTGCGCAGGACATGCCTTTTCCGGGCGTCTTCGAGGAAGTGCATCATCCGCAGCGGACCGTCGCCCTGGACGCGCAGCCAGACGAAGACGAGGAGCGCCTGCCATACCCGAGACGCCGTGACACCAAATCCCAAGCCGAAAGCCAGATTGAAGGCGATCCCACGAGCCGAGGGCACGCCGGCGGAGATGGCAAGGAGTCCGCCCAGCCCGAGCACCGCACCGATCAGCAGGCCGCAGCCGAGATCACGCTTCCAACAGGTCCATGGATCTGTGGTGCTTCGATCGGTGCCGGCAGGTCGGGTGCCGGCGTAGACGATCATCAGTGCCAGGGATAGGGCCACGCTGACCACCAGCGTGTGGATGGGACTGGGCGCCTCGACGCCGGGCTCGGGAAAGTAGGTGAGCCGCAGCCGTATGAGCGCGAACTCCCCACCGGCCAGCGTCACCCACCCCAGGACGGCACTTGGGGCGACCAGCGATCGCAACCGGTTGAAGGCCCACATGCGAGGCTCGCCGGAGGTACTACCGAACATCAGGTAGCCGCCCTGATGCAGGAGTAGCCCAGCGGGCATGCCAATGAGGAGCCCGAAGACGATGCCCGACGCGATGGGGGTGTTGGCTCCAGCTCCGGTCACGAGGAACAGCCCCGAGACGATGACGCCGATCAGTCCCGAGACGACGAATGTCATGACGAACTGAATGAAGGCGGGTAAGCCACGCGAAAAGCGCCACCAGGCGACGTCGCGACCGTCGGTCACGTCGAGCCGACAGGCGAGCCGGCCGAGCCAACGGCGTGCCTGGTCGACCGTGTAAGGCGGCAGCGGGCCGTCGGTGTCAGGATCCTGGCCGTACGCGTTGAGCAGGATGGTATCGAGGAGGTACTCCTCGGCCGCCTTGCGGCTACGTCGACGGCGTGAATTGAGCAGCTCGCCGAGCCGGTCCTCGTGTCCGTACAGGTCGGCAACCAGGCTGAGCATCAGGGGGTTCTGCAGTGCCTTGATGAAGCCGTCGCGAGACTCACCGCGCAGGAGTTTCAGCAGGCGTTGCCAGGTGGTGGTGGGCGTGCCGGGGAAGCTCGCCAGATATTCGGCGGCCTGTGCCGCCGTGGCAGGCATGAGCTCAAGGGTTGCCGCTCCGGTCAACAGGCCTCGGCGGGCAGCCGCGTCGCCCATCTCGTCACCGCGGCTGAGTAGCACCAAGCGCTGTGCTGTCAGGGCGTTCAGCTTCTGCAGGACGGCTGGGCGCAACCGCGGCGGCACCGCATCGAGGCTGTCGAGGACGAAGGAGACGCGGCCAGCGGCCAGCATCTCGCGGACGACGCCCGGCCCGAGATCCGCTGATCGCAGAAAGGGATAGGCGTCCACCACCTGGGACGTGGCCCAGGAAAGAAAATCCAGCTGGCCAGGATTCCAGTCGTGAAGCCCCAGCATCACCGGCACGGGCGTACGGGCCCGGTCGTCCGGATCGAGCGAACGCCGGTGGTTCAGCGCCCTGAGCACGAGTTGCAGCGCAGCGCTCGTCTTGCCGGCCCCGGCGTCGCCGAGCAGCACCATCCGCCCGGATGCCACGCCACCATAGACCCAACGCCGTTCAGTTAGGCGTTTCGGTAGGCCGTCAAGCGTGTCGTGGAGACGAGGCAGCGGAGCTCCGGTATAGAG